>LJUQ01000046.1 GCA_001304505.1 Bacteroides sp. SM23_62_1 | reverse complement strand
ATTGTTGTCCATCAGAGATTTAACCTTCTCCTGGTACGCTATCATCTGGCTGATATGATTTAAAATGTCTTCCCTTTCAGCAATTTCTCCATGCCCGCTGCAAAATTTTTCAGCACCCAGTGTTTCCAGCATTTTTGTAAGTGCTTTTACGTGTCCGAATGAATTACCCCCTTTGTATGAATGAATCAGCTGAGGACGGCCTTCGAAAAACTGATCTCCGAGAAATGCTGTTTTTTCTTCAGGGATATATACTACAATATCACCTGTGGTATGTCCAACACCAAAATACCAGAGCTCCACTTTCTTTGATCCTGAATAAATATTCATCTGATCCATGAAGGTTAATTCCGGAATATAAGGCTCTAATTCAGGATTTTCCCAACTCGACGGGGCTCCATCCCTCCCGGATTGAAAAAACTCCTTCCGGCAATTTTCGTGGGCAATGATGATTACCTCTTCAGGAAAATACTGGTTACCATTTACATGATCTCCATCACTGTGGGTGTTGACAAGATAGGTAATCGGTTTATCTGTTACTTTTGAGATTTCTTTCATCGTCTGTTCAACCGATTCCTTATCCATCTTCGCATCTATGACGATCACACTATTATCACCAATATACAAACCTCCATTTGCACCACGTCCATCCAATATTTCATATAATCCGCCGGATATCAGGCTTAACTTTACAGGTTTTACCTCCTGCTGCTGGGCTGAAGATATAGATACCGATAACATTATAAAGGCTGTAATCAAAATGTTTTTTTGTCTCGTTTTCATTGTTTAATTTTTTATTTAATGTTGTTCAGATGATATTTCAGATAATAAACGGACATGAAGTTTTTTCATGAAAGAGTACTCAAAGATTCATGAAAAAAGTTCATTGGAGTTCCCTGCCGAAAAATTTAAATCTGTTAATTGGCTTAAACAAATTTAAACTTTTTAAAGAGGAATTATAATTGAAAACATCAAATTAACATCAGTTCGATATAAGGATAAACTTTAAGGTGCTGAATATGAATAATTTTAACAGATAGAAGCAAACAGAATAATGGGAAAAGGGATTGATGGAAGAATGACTAAAATTTAGAATTTAAAATGACTAAAATTATTGTATGTGTGCAGGATTTGAAGATTTATATCAACTTCAAAATTTAGCTTATTTTATATTCATTTGTTCCAATAATCCAGTCCAGACCCGTCGGGATTCCCTTGTTTTATCAATGTGTATCAGTGTACGAATCAATTTGTTGTTAAATAATTTTTATCAAATTCATATTAAATTATGCATTTCCTGGTGCGGAGGTTCATAGTATTAAAATTGTTTTATACTTTAGTGTTTTCCTGTTATAAACAAATATGACAAGACTTGTTCTTATCTGTATCATTGTCTTTATCATAAATATCCCTTTTGGTTACTGGCGTTCTAATGTAAAGACATTTTCTCTTCAGTGGTTCCTGGCTATCCATATCCCGGTAATTATAGTAATTGCACTCCGTATCTTTTCAGAACTTGGATTTGCCTGGTATACATATGTTGCCATGGTTGCCTGTTTTGCTGCCGGACAGCAAACAGGACTGGTTTTTCACGGGAGAATATACCGGATTTACCATAATGTCAGTTCCTGCCTTATCATGGATTTGAAAAGGATTATATTCTCCTGAATATTGAATCATTTTAAGAAGTCATCATGGTAACATTACCGGATCAGGGAAATATTTCTTCTTAAACCATAGTGCTACATCCACTAACAAGATTAGAACAGGAACCTCCACAAGTGGTCCAATAACAGTTGCAAAGGCAGCCTGGGAATTGATTCCGAATACAGCGACAGCCACTGCTATGGCTAGTTCAAAATCATTACTGCCTGCGGTAAATGCCAGCGTTGTTGATCTCTCATATCCTGCTCCCATTCTTCGAGCGAGGAAAAATGTAATAAAAAACATGAGGGCAAAATATATAGTAAAGGGTATAGCGACCCGGATCACCTCAAAGGGAAGCTCAACAATCTTTTCGCCTTTAAATGAAAACATCACAAAAATCGTAAATAGTAGGGCAATGGGTGTTAACCAGGAAACCCCCGGAATAAAATTCTGGAAATACCATTCATTACCTTTAATACTGCGGATTATTAAACTTGACAGGAGTCCTGCTGCAAAGGGGATACCTAGGTATATGAGGACAGTTACAGCTATTTCACCTATTGTAATTTTCACTATGGCTCCGCTTAATCCGAACAGCGGAGGTAATAAAGTAATAAAAATGTAAGCATAAACTGAATACAGGAATACCTGGAAGAGGGCATTAAATGCCACAAGTCCGGCCGCCAGTTCACTGTCTCCCTTTGCCAGGTCATTCCATACCAGTACCATGGCAATACATCGTGCAAGTCCAACCAGGATAACCCCGACCATCATCTCCGGCATATCAGCCAACAGCAAGATAGCCAGGAAGAACATAACAAAAGGTCCGACAATCCAGTTTTGAGTAAGGGAAAGAATGAGCAACCTTGCATCTTTAAATACCAGTGGGAGTTTCTCATACTTCACCTTCGCCAGCGGTGGATACATCATCAATATCAATCCGAATGCAATTGGAATATTGGTTGTACCCTTGCTCAGGGAATCCCAGAATTCTGCAATTCCTGGTACAGCATAACCCATAATAACCCCGGCAAACATTATCAGAAATATCCATAGGGTTAAAAACCGGTCGAAAAAAGATAATCTTCTTTTTTTATCGCTCATCTAATTACTACTTTCATCCCCTGTTTTATTAAAGATGATAATATTGATAATCCATTTTATAATAAGCCACTACTGCGGCACAGTGTATTATATATGATTCATATTCAATAATATACATGATCCAATAACGTTGTCCGTTATCTATAGGCAATGACAGTGATACTGAATATTCCGGTTTTTGATTGTTTAAAAACATTTAATTCTTCCGGCGAAATGTAATTGAGAAGAATTTCTTCAGGTATTGCTGTTCCCCGGAGCTCAGGGATTTCAATATTTTTAAATCCGGAACTTTTTATAATATTAATATATTCATCTTTCTGTACGGCACCCGATACGCATCCTGCATACATTTCAGCCTCTTCCCGGAGCTTCTCAGGAAGGTTTCCCTCAATGACAATATCAGAAACACAAAAGTGTCCGCCCTTCTTAAGAACCCTGTATATTTCCGAAAAGGCTTTTCTTTTATCGGGGACCAGGTTTAAAACACAGTTACTTATTACCACATCATAACTTTCATTCGGTACTGGCATGTTTTCAATATCACCCTTTATGAAATCTACATTTGTATAACCAAGCTTGTTGTTGTTCCATGTTGCCTTTTCTATCATTTCATCTGTAAAATCCAGTCCGGTAACTTTGCCATTTTCTCCCACAAGGGCACGGGCTACAAAACAATCATTACCAGCACCCGCACCGAGGTCCAGTACCGCATCGCCAGGCCTTATCCCTGCATGTTCTGTTGGTATTCCACAACCAAGCCCAAGGTCTGCATCTTCCAGGTATCCCGGTTGTGTTTTATAATTATCACTGAACGCAGTATATTTTTTTTCTGTGACAGGACCGCAACCACAACTGCAAAGAGGTTTAGCCAAGGCTATCTCTGCGTATTTTTCTTTTACAATTTTTTTCAGATCTTCTGGTGTTTTCATGATGAGTGGTATTTGCTGATTCTTAAAAATTTAATTACACAATCTATAATGTCCCGGCTGGAAAGCCGGGCTCTACATGTTTCTGATAACTGAGAATCCTGGCCGTCTAAAAGCCGGCCAACCATAATCAATTCGATACTAATGCCAGTTTGACTTTCAGTCGGGATATTTCTTTCAGAGGTTACTATTAATGTAGTCCGCTCCTGACACAACAAATACTGTTATCTTTTCCAACAATAATTCCAACAGCTTACTTAATGTTCTCATGATAGAACCTGTGAAATTCATTTTTGATTCTATCCCTGATGGTTCTGAAAACAGCAAGGATCTCCTCCTTTGTCCCGGTTGCCTTAGCAGGATCATTAAATCCAATATGTAACCTGTTCTTAACCTCACCAATAAAAACCGGGCAGGTTTCTTTAGCATCGTCACATACGGTAATAACATAATCAAATGTATCTGAAAGAAATCCTTTAATATTTCTTGGCGAATTGCCGCTCAGGTCAATCCCGGTTTCCTTCATTACCTGTATTGTCATGGGATGAATCCTTTCAGCAGGGGCAGTACCCGCTGAATAAACCTCGAGGCTGCTATCGAATGATTTCAAAAATCCCTCCGCCATCTGGCTGCGGCAGGAATTACCTGTGCAAAGAATAAGAATTTTCATCCGGTTATAATACTGGATAACTTTTTAACTAAAATCTTTAAATGACCTCTACAAAATTTTACTATACTATTCCTGAAAAAGCAGTATTTACTGAGAATTATGGTTTAATTTTCTCAAAAAGCATTATTAGCTTTGATCGATAGATTTCCTTTATTTCTGTTTCATGATCGGAGATTGGTTTAACCGGGATTAAATCTATCACCTCTTCCACCGACATGCCTGAGTAAAATAATGTGTTAATGGAAGCTTTGATTGTTTCTGCAATTCCTGTCCTGCATTCTTCATCCGTTAATCCTATCTTCTTTCCGATTTCCAGTAATTCATTGAACTGGAACCAGAAATAAGTTGGAGACATGGCTGTAATAATCGCATAAGCTTCCAGCGTAGACTCATCAACAATAATGCATTTCCCCAAGATCTCAAATATACCGGTAAGAAGTTGTTTGTTGGCTGCAGATATCTTTTCTGAAAAGCACACCGGGTTGTATCCTTCATTAATCACAGATGGTGCATTGGGTATCAGCCTGGTAATATTTTGAAATCCATCCAGTTTAAGGCTGATATTTTTTATGGTAATTTTTGGTGCAAGAGAAACCAGGACCGTTGATCCTGGCAGTAATGGTTTTATTTTCTCAAGCATATCCATTATTGCCGGAGGATGCAATGCAATGAAAACAACATCATTCCTCATAACTTTTTGTATACCATCAGTAGTCGTATAAATTTCCGGAAAACTTTTACTTATCCAGGCAATGACATTGCTGTCAGGATCAATTACACTTAGGCTTTTGAATGATATTTTACGATTTTTAAACGCCCGTAGAAAAATCCTTGTCACTCTGCCAGCCCCTATAAAGCCTATTGATATATCTTTCATAATATTAGTATTTGTTTTTACGAATTAAGGTTAATCGCATATTATGGCAGTATCTCTTATTAAAACTGCCTTACAATTATTCTTTCATAAAAATATATACACCTTTTGTTACAACCCGTATTTTGGGAATTCAAAAGAACTATAATATTCTGAATGCTTATACGTATTTCGTAAAAATACGAACAATATTTTAAAAATTTTTAGACCTGTAATATTTTTTTTAAAAGTTTCTGAGCTGTTTCCCAGTTTTCCCTGTTCAGGCAATATTTAATTCTTGGTTGTTCGATTTCCCCCTGGATAAGCCCTGCTTCTTTCAGTTCCTTTAAATGCTGGGATAGCGTGGATTTGGCAATAGGCAGAACTTCAGACAAATCTCCACTGTAACAACAGGACTGTTTAGATAACAGTTGAAGAATATAAATCCTGACAGGATGGGACATTGCTTTTGCAAATCTGGCAGCAAGTTTCAGTTCTTCTGTTATTTCGGCCACAGGATACTTCTTGATAATATTAACCTTGCAAAATTAAGAAAATTAAAAATAGTCCGGAGTTCAAAATAAAACCGGGGCATAACAATGAATCATACCCCGGGTATTTGTAAAAAAGGTTCTACGTATATAAAGTGAAAGGAATTGATAATTTATCTTTCTCTTCCTGTATACCGCTTGAATCAGATTTCCCTCATGTATTTACATTCCTCAATACCTGTAACCCCATACAGTGCATCCAGGAGATCCGAACCTACCCTGCCTTTTATACAGACCAGGACATTTTCATCACCTCCGACTGCAATAATCAGATCACGGATATATCCTTTATTCTCCCGACCAAGAATTACTACATCCTGGTCTGATTCATGAACGGTCAGTAAAATTCGATAATCATCTTCAGGTTTTCCCTTATGAATTTCTTTCGCAAAATTGATCTTACGGTTCAGTTCCGGGTTTTCAGAAACCAGTATTCTGATTGAGCTGATAGAACATAACAGTTCCCTTTCTGCATCTTCCAGATCTCCCAGAGAAGCACCCAGCCTGCAGAGAAAACCAGGAATATAGATGGATATAACATCCTCTTCACCACGACAGGATACGAATAACCGGTTAATATCCGGCTTCTGGGCGAACAATCCTGTAACAGTCAGTGCCAGCAAAAATTGGAGAATTACTTTTTTCATATCTGTAAAATTAGGATCTGTATATTTGACGATTGAGATCGGAATCTGTTACAGTATTTTTAATCTTTTTAACCTATTTTTATTCCTTTTTTATATAAATTTTTCAATCCTGATTAAATTTAACAGCCCTGTTATTATTTAAGAATTGAGTACTTTTAAATAATAAAGTTTTTCACGTGGTAGTCATTCAGCGATATATATTTTAATTTGGGACAACCCCAGCCATTAAGCACGTTAATCTAAATTTAAATCTTTACATCATGAAGAAATTCACCTATCTGGTTTTATCAACTTTGATCTTTTTCACGATCTTTCCGGCACATAAGTTAAATGCAGAGAATGGATACAGACTTTGGCTCCGGTATGATATGATTTCCGACACCGGGCTGCTGAAAAAATACCGGTCTGCAATAAATGAGGTAATATTTGAGGGACAAAGTCCTGTTTTATTAGCTGCAAAAGAGGAGCTTCAGTGTGGTCTTAATGGTTTGCTCGGAAGAGAAGTTCAGCTTACAAGTGAATTATCCAGAAATGGTACCATTATAGCAGGCACTCCTGAAAGTTCTGGTCTGATAGTAAATCTGAACCTGCATGAAAAATTAAAGGACTTAGGAGAGGAAGGTTTTTTAATTCTCAGCACAAAAATAGCTGATAAAACATGTACTGTTATTGCAGCCAACAAGGATATAGGAGTATTATATGGTGTTTTTCATTTCATCAGACTTCTTCAAACCCACAAGGATATACTTGATCTTTCGATAACCAGTAAGCCCATGATAAAATACCGGCTCCTGAATCATTGGGACAATCTGAACAGGACTGTGGAGCGGGGTTATGCCGGTTTATCCCTGTGGGAATGGGATAGGCTCCCGGATACGGTCTCTTCCCGGTATAAGGATTATGCAAGGGCTAATGCATCCATTGGTATCAATGGTGTTGCACTGACTAATGTTAATGCAAATGCGCTGATCCTTACCAAAGAATATCTTATGAAGGTTGCTGCGCTGGCTGATGTTTTCAGGCCATATGGAATCAAGGTATATCTGACAGCCAGATTTAGTGCCCCCATTGAACTTAATAAGCTGAATACAGCTGATCCTCTTGACCAGCAGGTGGTTATGTGGTGGAAAAATAAAACCGAAGAAATTTATGATTATGTGCCTTACTTTGGCGGATTTCTGGTCAAGGCTAACTCGGAAGGTCAACCTGGTCCGCAGGATTACGGACGTTCCCACGCTGATGGTGCAAACATGCTCGCCGATGCCCTGGCTCCATACGGAGGTATAGTTATGTGGCGTGCTTTTGTTTACGATAATAATATACCTGATGACAGGGCCAAGCAGGCGTACAATGAATTTAAACCCCTCGATGGTAACTTCAGGAAAAATGTGCTTACCCAGGTAAAAAATGGTCCTGTTGATTTTCAGCCACGTGAACCATTTCATCCGTTATTTGGTGCGATGCCCCTGACACCCCTGATGATGGAATTCCAGATCACCCAGGAATATTTAGGCCATTCAACTCACCTTGTTTATCTTGCTCCATTGTTTAAAGAATGTCTCGATTCCGACACTTACGCCAGGGGAGCAGGTTCATACGTGGCAAAAGTAATAGATGGTACTCTTGATAAACATCAGATAACAGGCATTGCCGGTGTATCAAATATTGGCAATGATACAAACTGGTGTGGCCATCTTTTTGGCCAGGCAAACTGGTTCGCTTTTGGACGTCTTGGCTGGGATCATAGAATAACTTCAGGGGATATTGCAGATGATTGGATCAGGATGACTTTTACAAATAACAACCATTTCATTACTACAGTCAAATCAATGATGCTTGCTACACGCGAGATTACCGTAAGTTATATGACTCCCCTCGGATTACATCATATAATGGCGAGGGGCCATCATTATGGGCCAGGACCGTGGGTTAGTAGAGGACGTGCTGACTGGACATCTGTTTATTATCATCGTGCTGATTCGGCTGGCATAGGATTTGACAGAACAAGTACCGGAAGTAATGCAATAAGCCAGTACTTCCAACCTGTTGCAGAGAAGTTTGAATCACTGGAAGCGTGTCCCGAAGAATTACTCCTTTGGTTCCATCATGTGGATTGGGATTTTAAAATGAAATCAGGCAGGACACTCTGGGAAGAGTTGTGTTTCAAGTATTACAGTGGTGTTGATTCAGTCCGTTGGATGCAGAAAACATGGAATGCAGTCGAAGGGGAAATTGACCGTGAAAGATTTCTTCAGGTGAAGGAGAAACTCAGGGTTCAGGAGGAAAATGCAATTAACTGGCGTAATGCCTGTCTGCTTTATTTCCAGACATTTTCAAAAAGACCTATTCCTGAAGAATATGAACAACCGGATCAATCGCTGGACTATTATATAAACCTGGAACGTGTGCGTATACCCCGTTAAACAGAAACCAGCTTATGTGTGGTTAGGTCTGCAATAACTATAATATAGGCATGGTAAAATCTGCTCTACACTCTTGATGATGAGTGGCGAATGATAAGTTCATGCTGCAAAATAATGGTACTTAAATTTGCAGATCGTGAATTATTCAATTTGTTGATGAGGGTTGAAGCAGCAATTTCACCCATTTCTACTCCCGGGTAATGAATTGTGGTAAGATCCGGATCAACAACCCTGGATACCAGGTCATTATTAAAACCTACTACTGCTATATTCTCAGGAACACCAATACCTGCCTGTTTTAATTTACTGATGATTGCTGTTGCAGTCACGTCGTTTGCAGTGAATATCCCGTCTGGAAGGATTTTCATTCCAAGTATCTTTTCCGCCGCTTCTATTCCCGACTTTTCATTCAATTCATAGGTAAAAATCAAATTTTTATGATAATCAATTTCATGATCGGAAAGTGCTTTCTTATAACCTTTGAGACGATCAGCATAAACGTTACTGCAAAGATTCCCGCCGATATAGATTATTCTCCTGCATCCCTGATCAATTAAATGTTTTGTTGCATCATAACCGGCTTTATAATTGTCAATAACAACACTGACACAATCTGGATGTATAATGGTCCGGTCGAAGAATACAACCGGAATCTTTTTTTTAAATAAGATATCAAAATGTTTTAAGTTCTTTGTGTCACAGGCGATAGATACGATTAACCCATCAATTCTTGCATTAAACATTGTTGAAATATTGACTATTTCATTTTTCCGGGATTCCAACGATTGACTGATGATCAGGTGGTAACCTGATTGGTTTGCAACTTTTTCAATTCCCGCAATCACTCTTGACTGGAAATAGCTGTTCAGGCGAGGAACAATGACTCCTATTGTATAAGTACGTCTTTGTCTGAGGTTGGAAGCAAACTTATTTCGCTGATATTCCATTTCGCGGGCTGCAATCAGAATTTTTTTTCTTGTATCCTTTCGAACGTTTGGATGATTGTTTAAACCCCTGCTTACTGTTGAGGCAGATATATTTAAAGCCCTGGCGATATCATATATAGTGGTTTCTTTATTGGTAGTCATCGCAATAATTGCTTGCCCTTTATAATGCAAAATAAGCAAATTAGGTGTAAATTAAATAGTTTTTGCAATTAATTTTTCACCTTTTTGCAATCGGTTGCACAAAATAAAATTTATTCTTAATTTTAGATTCAAACAAAACATGAACAACAAAAAATCCCTTCTGATTTTCAGGAAGATAATTTTATCTTTTATTGTATTCTCCTCTGTCATACTGTTTCTGGGTGAATTTAAAACAGACCTGGATTCAAATAACAATTGGCCTGTAGTAAATTATCAGGAATCCGGAGAGGGACTGAAAGACTACTACCGCGATTATTTCCCCATCGGTGTTGCAGTTACACCATATAATATCAAAGGACCTGAATCTGAATTTATCCTCAAACATTTTATCAGTATAACTCCTGAGAACGTGATGAAGCCGGAACGGATTCATCCTGAAAAAAAGCGATTTAACTGGAAACCGGCAGATGAAATTGTGAATTTTGCCCAGGCAAACGGATTAAAAGTCAGAGGGCATGTTTTGTGCTGGCATAAACAAACACCGGATTGGTTTTTTAAGGATGAGAGTGGAAACTCCGTATCCAAAGAAATTTTGCTGATGCGGCTAAAAGAACATATTACCGAAGTAGTTACACGATATAAGGGCAAGATTTATGCCTGGGATGTTATTAATGAAGCTATTTCAAACGACAATACCGAATACTACCAGCCATCTCTCTGGTATGATATATGTGGTGAGGATTTTATCTTCAAGGCTTTTGAATTCGCCCATGAAGCTGATCCGGATGCCCTGCTGTTCTATAATGATTATAATACGACAAACCCTGTTAAAAGGGATAAAATATACAGCATGCTAAAACAATTGCTGAATGCAAATATCCCTGTCCATGGAGTCGGGATGCAGGGACATTGGTCAGTTTACGGACCTTCTGAAACAGAAATACGCAAAGCTATCGAACTATATTCCTCCCTAGGCCTGGAAGTACAGATAACCGAGCTGGATGTATCCATTTATAGACCTGAACAAAACAGGCGCAACATGCAGCCGGATGAGTCGGATGAATTCACACCGGAGCTGGAACAAAAACAACTTGAACAATATAAGATGTTCTTCACCACTTTTCGTGATTACAAAGAATTCATCACCGGCGTTACTTTCTGGAACATTTCTGACAGGTATAGCTGGTTGGATAACTATCCGGTAAGGGGAAGGAAAAATTATCCCTCGTTATTTGATAAGGATTGGAAGCCTAAAAGGGTGTACGAGGAAGTAATAAACTTTTAATACTTCATCCTGTTTTCACACATGAAATATATATGAATAATATTCCCGAATGAAAAAAATGAATTCTCATTAAATATGAAATCCAATGAATAATTATCCTAAGGTGATCCGAAAATTATCTTTTTATGCCGTTTTTTGCATCATAGTAATGAACAACTACGGACAAAAGATTGCAACATTCGAAGTTGACTTCTCCGGGGAGACATATGGAATAAATTTCCCGGTTAGCATTGATCTCGACGCGGTAACATTCATTCCTGATTCCGAATTGACCCTTATTGAGGTTAGTGGTAACAACAGAAATTCCGTTCCTTTCCAGATCGAGCAGGGACCACGAAGAACACTGTATTGGATGATAAAACAAAACCCTGGTGCCGGTGGAAAACGTATTTATGAACTGGTGAAGGGAACTCCCGCAAAGATGACGGAGCTTTCTGCTACCGCCAATGATGGCATATTAATTTTACATCACGGGGATCAAAATCTTCTTGGCTACTATTTCAAGACACTATACCCGCCCGAGGGTGTTGATACAGCTTTTAAAAGAAGCGGATTTATTCATCCTCTCTGGTCTCCAAACGGACAGGTATTGACACGCATACAACCGCCCGACCATTATCACCATTATGGTATCTGGAATCCCTGGACCCATGTCTCATTTGAAGGAGATACAGTTGATTTCTGGAACTTATCAAGACGGGAGGGTACCGTCCGTTTTGCAAACTTCGTCTCCACACAAAAAGGTTGCCTGTTTTCTGAATTTGAGGCATTGCATGAACATGTCGTATTGCAGGAGAATGGAGGTGAAAAAGTAGCCTTGAATGAGCTGCAGAGTGTAAGGGTATACCGGCCACAGGATGACCAGAATATATATATAGTTGATTTCGTAATACAATATAATTGTGCCACTGAAAGTCCGTTCCTGATCCTTGAATACCGTTATGCGGGCTTTGGTTGGCGAACAACCGAAGCATGGACCAATAAAAACAGTGAAGTCTTATCCTCAGAAGGCAAAACACGAAAGGATGCAGATGGTTCGACAGCTCGTTGGTGTATTGTTCAGGGGAGTGTGGATGATGATTATGCAGGTGTTGTCATGATGTCATATCCGGCTAATTATAATCATCCGGAACCACTTCGTATATGGCCTGAAAATCAATACGGAAGAGGTGATATGTTTGCAAATTTCTGCCCGACTAAGAATACGGATTGGTTATTGGAACCCGGTCAAAAATATGTGCTTAAATACAGATTGTTGGTTTTTAATGATCCTATTTCCAAAGAAAAAGCAGAAGCAGCCTGGAAGAATTTTGTATACCCTCCCAAAGTATCCATAATTATAAATAATTGAAAAAATAATATTAAACAATAACAAAAAAGAATAAAAATAACGCGTTGTGTTATAACAGGATGCATATTACTGATGTTAAAATTTTTATATTGGCCCTCGCCACCGGAGCTGCTTAATTTACATCTGATTTCACTATTCTCATCCTTATTAGCAAAACACGTTAAAAATAATAATCTGATGCATAGCTGGTCTTTTTAATAATAATCATCCGTGATTACCGGAATATCATGATAATTCATTAGAAATATTCTTTATTATATGAAAAAAATATCTGTCCTGTCTGTAATTACAGTGGTAATGGTTGTCTTTCCTGTTTCCGCAGCTGAGATTCATGCGGTAAAGGTCGGTTCAAAGATTAATGTTACGATAAACGGTAAATATTTTACCAGTTATATTTTTTCAGATGATGAGAAATATCCTTTTTTCTTTCCGGTTAATGGCCCGGTCTCTGGTGCATCGGTGACTTCTATGCGCAATGGCATATACCCCCACCATAGTTCGCTCTTTTTCGGTTGTGACAGGGTAAACGGTGGAAATTATTGGCAGGAGGAACTGGAACGTGGCCGGATCATATCCGTAAATGCAGAAATAATCAAAGAGGGAGGAGACACAGCAGTTATTTCAGATGAATGTATCTGGAGCAGGCCCGGAGCCTTATCTCCCTTTAAGGATACACGGGTGATAGTGATTACCGCCCCATCCGAAACTGTGATACAGATTGATGTGACAATAACTTTGGAAACGCTTACCAATGTTCATATTCTTAAGACCAATCATTCACTTTTCAGTGCCAGGATGGCTGCAGATCTGTCGGTTCTATATGGCGGTACAATGATTAATGCTGAAGGAGCCAGAAGTGAAAAGGAAACCTTCGGCATAAAATCATCCTGGATAGATTATTATGGTCAGCGCGGTGAAGCAATTGAAGGATTAGCAATCATGCAACACCCTTCAAATCCGTGGTACCCTTCACCCTGGTTCACCCGCGACTATGGATTTATTTCCCCGACACCTATGTACTGGCCCGAAAACGGAAAGGAGATTTTTCTGGAAAAAGGAACGGAACTGGTCCTGCGCTACCGGGTACTGGTGCACGCCGGTGACCATTCAGAAGCAAAAATTGCTGAATCATTCGAACAATTCAGTAATGAAAAATAACTTCCTGATCATTCTATTTCAAAACCAGCCGGGTTATTAACCTGATATCAGATGATGAGGACCCTATCTGAATTTCGAATTCCCCGGGCTCAAGGACAAAATTTCTTTTGTTCTCATCATAATAACCCAGGTCATTTATTGCCAGCGGAATTTCAATTGTTTTGGTCTCTCCTGCCCTGATAAATATTCGTCTAAATCCTTTTAAAGATTTTATTGGCTGGGTAACAGAAGATTCCACATCACGAACATACAGCTGAATTACCTCGTCACCATCATATTTACCCGTGTTTGTTATGGTCATCCTAATGGTTATACTATCGTTTTCATAAACCTCCTGTTTGCTGACCTCTATTTTCTCATATTGAAACTCTGAAAAACTCAGGCCGTATCCGAAAGGATAAAGGGGTTCTCCGCGAAAATACCTGTATGTCCGTCCTTCCATGTTATAATCTTCAAAAGGAGGTAAGTCTTCCACTGATTTGTAAAATGTCACCGGAAGCCTTCCTGCAGGATTATAATTGCCAAAGAGCACATCCGCAACAGCGTTGCCACCCTGCTGACCCGGATACCACGCATGTAATATAGCCGGAATATGATCATTTTCCCAATTAATAGCCAGCGCACTTCCGCCTGTCAGTACAAGTATTACCGGTTTCCCTGTTGCATGCAGACGCTTTATCAGTTCTTGCATAGATTTGGGCAACTGCAGGCTGGTTCGGTCACCACCTTCAAAACCTTCCATTTTGATACGCATTTCTTCACCTTCCAGCCTGGGTGAAATACCTGCGACCATAACGGTTATATCAGACCTTTTTGTCATTTCAACAGCCTCATCCATCATCGCAGTATCCTCACCGGCTTCTTCAGCTTTCCTCCACATTAATCTTACTCTTGCAAATTCAGAGATATCGGCATATTCAATTTTAATCCCGTACTCCCTTCCTTTATCAAACTTCATTGTCACTGTACCTGTATAATTCCTTTCATACGGATCCCAGTTATCAAGTACCAATTCATCATTAAGATAGAGTCTTACCTTTTCATCAGCAAATAATCCAATTTCAAAACTTCCACTAACCTGAGGAATAAATTCCCCTGTCCAGCGTACTGAAAAATTATCATTTGGAATTCCTTCTCCCGGACTTTCAAGTCTCCAGAACATTTGTATCATGGGGTCTATCCTCATAACAACAGGAGATCCTTTCAAATCCGGATTATTGAAATATTCTCCCATCAATCCTTTCCCGGTCTGATCACCTGAAGGCCTTAGAAACTCACTATCGACAGGTGTTGATACCAGGTAAGCTTCCGGGGGCAAAATACCTGTAGAATATAGAACCTCCGTATGCTGCGGAGCCCGGTTTATAATCCCCTGAAGAATGGTAACAGGATCTGACGGGATACCATTATAATTTCCTAATAATACATCGATATTATCAGCATAGGGCCCGATAACAGCTATGGTCTTTACATCGCCGGAGATTGGCAAAATGCTTTTTTCGTTTTTAAGCAGTACCATGCTTTCCCTCGCAACTTTCAGTGCAAACCGGTTATGTTCTTCCGAATCGTTTTCACTAAAGGGAATTTGTGAATATGGATCCCTTTCCGGTGGATCAAACATACCCAGTCTGAAGCGGGCGGTCATTAAACGTCTAACTGAAATATCAATTTCATTTTCAGTAGTCAATTTATTCGAAATAGCCTCAGCTAATGCCCTGTACTCTCTTCCGCATGTCAGGTCACACCCGGTTTTAACCGCCAGGGCTGAAGCTTCGGCTGCTGTTTCAACAATATGATGACCACTATAAATATCCCTTATCGCTCCGCAATCTGATACCACATAACCATCAAATCCCCATTCTTGCCTTAGTATCTGATCAAGAAGAAGCTCACTGGCACTACAGGATTCACCGCGAAACCTGTTATAGGCTCCCATGACTGAATAAGCCCCGCCTTCGGTAATACATGCTTTAAATGCCGGCAGATAGGTTTCATACAGATCCCTGTTACTCACATTAACATCAAAACTGTGTCGAAGTGGTTCAGGACCACTGTGAACAGCAAAATGTTTGGGTGTTGAAACAACTTTGAAATAGTATGGATCATCACCCTGCAATCCCTTAACAAATGCCACCCCGATACGGGACGTAAGAAAAGGATCTTCACCGTAGGTTTCCTGTCCGCGTCCCCACCTTGGATCCCTGAAAATATTTATATTCGGTGACCAAAAGGTCAATCCCTGATACCTTCTTCTTTCATTATTTCTAACTGCTTCGTGGTATTTGGCCCTGGCCTCAGTAGATATAATAATGGCCTCTTCGCCTATAAGGTCAGGATTCCAGGTGGCAGCCATGCCTATAGCCTGTGGAAAAACAGTAGCTACCCCATTACGGGCCACACCATGCAAACATTCATTCCACCAGTCGTATTCCGGTATACCAAGTCTTGGAATAGCAGCAGAACTATTTTGCATCTGTGAGATCTTCTCTTCCAGAGTCATCCTGGAAACAAGGTCATTTACCCTGTCCTTTACAGAAAGGTCAGGATTCTGGAACGGGTAATCCTGCCCGACAGCAGAACCAAAACATATTGACAATACAATTGATAATAACAGGTGAACTTTTATTTTTTTCATTAGATAATATTTAAAATAGACAATAGATTACATATTTAATTTTATTCAGTTAACACGTTATGTTGTTAGATAATGCATGGTAATGAATGTTATATTATTATATCAGACCCCCCCGGCAGCGTTGCCTGGTATAAATCTGATTATCAATTGTATCATTTTTTATAGCACAACACGTTCAGTTATTTTATCTGAACCACCATACCATTCCTGACAGCGGAGAGTTTTTTTCTTTCAGCTTTCCTTATTATTGCCTGGATTTATTTATAAAATATACAGATCAATCGAGAAGTTAACTATATCCCTTCAGCTGAAATGAGAATTTGTGCAATTTCACTGATAAGAATTGAATAGTCTGATATAATTTGATTAGATATTGTCTGGATATATCCGCAGTAAACCATTGAAATCTTTTATCACATATTTTTCATGATTCGAATCAAAAATAAACATGCCATTATTTCATCGCTGGGGATTTAACAAACAAATTAAATTCCGGGGGATTTGAAAAGAGAAGTTCACTAACCTGATTTTAGATTAACCTAAAATGTAAGCCTCATAAGGAAAGAGCAACTAATCCCTCAAAGCTGTATCTATTTAATCCCCCGGAATAAGTAAATATCTGTTGTTTCGGCCCTTCTATGATTTTAGATTTATTTTTTACTTATATTGAATTACTCCTGAAATCAGTCATAATAAATTCACGTGGAAAATAATAATCTGCATGGAAAAAGTATATTGCTCCCATTTAAATTTTTTTTCCTGCTTATTGACATTGTGGTAACAATCTGGCAAGTATTACCGGTATCAATATCATCATTTCCGGATACCAGGAAAAAATTTGTTAAATCATACCAACGAAATGGGATAAACACAAGTAAATACTGAGGCTGCTGTTTTAAAGCAGCCTCAGTATTAAACCACTCTAACCTTTAATAACCCGTATTTTGCTGGTAATCATTTGTACAGCGAGTAATCTGATTTGCAGGTATGGGGCGAAGCACATGGAAATCCTGGATGTTCGGTGCTGCATCAGGATTATATGCTTTAATCCGTTCAAGCAATTTCCCTGTACGTTTCAGGTCCATCCACCTGCTCATTTCTCCAAAACATTCCCTTGACCACTCATCCAGGATAAAGTCAAGGTCAACATCCCCGGCAGTAACCTCCATGGCAGTCTCCATTCCATCCCAGGCGGCTCTGCGCCTGATCACATTTATATATGCAACGGCATTGCTCCCATCACCATCCCTGCCCAGCAGTGCTTCAGCGGCAAGAAGGTACGTCTCACCGAGCCTGAAAATAATGAAATCCCGTGAACCCTCCTGTTCATTTAACGAGGGACGCAGGTTATCGTCTATTTTCATTGGAGACGGGAATATATTTATATTATTATTTGGTATAGCATCCTGCCACAAGCACCAGGGCTCATTTTTATCATTCAGGTTCCAGGTAAACACGGCCACGCCGGGAAGTCTTGCTTGAATTGCATTAACTTTGGTCGAGTCCAGTTCCTCATCGGTTATCCATATACATGTATCTCCTACCGAAGCTCCGTCAGGGATGCCAACCGTTGTGTTGTAATACCATACAATCTGGAATGATTTGTAATATCTGGAATCAACATCCAGTGGTCTGAAATTCTCAAGCAACCATGGTGTTGGTCTGAAACGGATCCATGGACGGCCATACCCATGACCTAAGCCACGAACCAAACCTCCTTTATCGTACACTTCATACCAGGGTCTGAAATAAAGATGCGTTTCATTCCCTGTTGGATTTAACAAAGGGTTAATGTCAAACTGTACCGACCAGATGATTTCATTGTTTTTCTCATTCCCATGGTATAAATTCCCGTTAGCATCTTTAAGATTATAGATTTCCTGATAGTCATCCAGAAGTGCATGACCTGAATTATCAATCACATCTTTTGCCAGATTATAGGCCTGGTCGAAATCATTGGCTTCAGCAAATGATTTATATGCCCGTGTAAGGTATACAAGGGCAAGATGGTGCTGAGCTGCCGGCTTTGTTATTCTTCCAAACTCAGTCTGGGTGACCGGTAAATTGGCAATGGCAAATTCCAGGTCTGCAATAATAGCATCGTATACCTGATCTTCAGGTGTGCGGTTGGCCTCCGTCTCAACCCCTGTTGTTTCTTCCAGGGTCAGGTGGATAGGACCAAATTGTTCTACCAGAAGATAGTAATAATGAGCTCTGAGGAAATGAACCTCCCCTAACATCACAGTCTTTTTATCTTCCGGGATGTCAGCCTCTGGAGCACGTCCGATCACTGCATTACAGGTATTGATCCCTATGTATAGATTTTGCCAGGGATTCCAGAAAGATGCGGATTCTGCATTCAATCCTGCTTCATAGTTATTAATAGCATGAGCGCCTCCATGTCCACCGTGGGTATATTCATCCGTTCCAAATACGGTAATTTCACAAGGATCCTCCTGCCCATAAAAACTGCGTAAAGTTGCATAGGCTGCATTAACAGCATCTTCGAATCCCTCAGGTGTGCCATAATGAGTGTCGACGGTAACACCTGATATGATCTCCTCTTCCAGCACATCACAGGAAACTGCTGATATTAATACCACGACGATAGCTATAATTAAATATTTCACTTTTTTCATTTTGCTATGTTTTAAATCGTTAAAAATTAAAAATCAAGCATTACACCGAATGAATACATCCGTGTGGAGGGAACATCTCCTTCAACCCTGCCACCATAAACCTCTGGATCAAGGTTGCTGGCCAGGTGTGACCAGATTAATGGTGTGTCAAGATTCACATATATTCGAAGCTTTTTTACTCTTACTCTGGAGAGAACTGTACTGGGAACGCTGTATCCCAGTTGTATATTCTTAATCTTGAAAAAATCCCCGGGGTAGTAAGCCCTGGAAGTACTGTAATAGGGATATTCCATGGAGCCATCAGGTTTGGGATGTTCATTAGTATAGTTTGCAGGAACAACCTCTCCTGTGATGGGATGCGTATATCCCTCATGCCAATAGTTAATATTCAGGTTGTTATAACGGCCTTGCAGGGTAGCACTTCCCACCTCGAAATTATTATAGATGGTATGTCCGAATACACCCAGGATCAGGAATGAAAAATCGACGCCCTTATATTCAAAACGTGATCCCAGACCAAGTGTAAGGGTAGGCATATCCGATCCCAGGATTTGCCTGTCATCCTGGTTGAGAAGGCCATCATCATTTACATCCTCAACCTTGATTTCACCCGGATCCATTGCATAGACATCAGCTTCAGCGTCTTCATCCAATTGCCATACGCCAAGCTTTTTATAGTCATACCATACTGTCAACGGCTCACCTATAAACCATTGGTTCCCGACATCATCCGTTTTTGTGCCATACAGATCGATGATCTCCTCCTTGTTGCCAAAAAGGTTAAGAGAGGTTTCCCAGGTGAAATCACCGAACGTGATATTTCTTGAATTAACAGTAAATTCCCAGCCTCTGTTCCTGGTCTCTCCGATATTTTCCATCACTGAATTAAATCCGGATGTAATGGGAATTTGTCTCTCAAGCAAAAGGTCGGTAGTATTGGTTTGGTATATCTCAAAACTTCCTGCTACGCGGTTTTGTAATATCCCGAAATCCAAACCTAAGTTTGCCGTGGCGGATGATTCCCAACGCAGGTCGGGATTAGAAATTGTTCCGGGTGCATAACCGTAACCTGCAGCGCCGCCAAATGTATAAACAGTCCTGGATAACGACCCTCTTGTCTGATAGGGATCAATACCGGTGTTGCCCGTCACACCATAACTCACCCTGAAACGCAGATCGGAGAAGATATTCTGAGATGCCATAAATCCTTCGCTGCTGATGCGCCACATAAATGCAGCAGAGGGGAAGAAACCCCACTTGTTTCCTTCAGCAAGCCTCGATGAACCGTCAGCACGACCAGTAACAGTAAGGTTGTATTTCCCCATGAGTTCGTAATTCACACGTCCCATGAAGGACATAATTCCCCATTCAGAAAGGTCGCTCCCAAAAGACAGTACCGTTTGCGCTGTCCCGATATTATGAAACAGCTGGGTTTCATAAGGTATATTCTCTGCATAGATGTTGGTAGTCTCAGTGTTTGACTTCTGTACACTGAACAGACCTGTGAAATTCAGGTTATGATTATCCGTAACCACATTATAAGTCAGGATATTTTCAAAAGTGTAGTTATAGGTTCTCTCGTGCTGTTTTTGTACCCTGGGAAGACCTCCCTGCCTGGCTATTGAATTTGTCCCCTGAAATAATCCTCTTCTGTATTCCCGGAAATCGGGACCAAAATTCATCCGGTATGTTAGATTTTTAATTAAATCAATTTCAGCAAAAATATTACTAAACACCCTGAGGGTTGTCCGCTCATCAACCATGTTTCCTTTATCAAAATCTGCCAGTGCGTTCCATAACAGTGGATCTGCTCCGGGCCGGTATACCATATTGCCATCACTATCATAGGGTTCGGCCAGTGGAGAGAGCGCGAGGGCAGTTCCGTATGGATTTGAACTCCAGTTCTGTATTGCATCGGATACCTGGGTAGAGGTACCCACCCTGATCCTGTCAAACACCTTTTGGTCTAAATTTACCCTGAATGTGTACCGGGTAAAATCCTGGATGTTTACTACTCCCTCTTCATTAAAGTAGTTTGCAGAAATAGCAAATCCTGTATTTGCACTCCCACCGCGGATACTTAGCTGGTGGTTCTGCTGGTATCCGTTATCAAGCACGAGACTCAACCAGTCGGTGGAAACTCCTGCGTTATATGCAGCCAGTTCTTCGGGTTGAAATGCACGGCCACCAATTAACTTCATCCTGTAATATTCCTCCCCGTTCATCATATCCGGAAGAGCAAGCACGGTGGTAATCCCATACTGTCCCGTGTAGGAAACGGTAGTCGGGAAGTCTCCCCCACGGTTGGTGGTTATAAGGATTACTCCGTTAGCACCCCTGGATCCATAGATGGCAGTTGCAGAAGCATCTTTTAATATTTCGACGGATTTAATATCCCGTGGGTTGATGTCAACGATATTCCCCTCATAAGGAATGCCATCGACAACATAAAGGGGTTCGTTTGTGGCTGTCAGAGACCTCCGCCCCCGGATCCGGATGGTCACTCCTTCGCCGGGCTGGTTCCCGGCAGCCAAAGCGACCACACCCGTGGCCCTTCCCTGTAATGCGGAACCTGCATCAATTACAGGCAATTCCATAATATCTTCTGAAGAAACAGAAGAGATGGCGCCTGTAATACTACTTCTTCGCTGTGTGCCGTAACCTATCACAACAATGTCGCCCAAACCCAGGATAGAAGGCACTAATAAAACGTTGATTGTCGTACGACCTTCAGCACTAACCGTTTGGGTATTGTAACCGACAAATGAAAAAACCAACCTCACATTCGGTGAAGGCACCGTGATCGAATAGCTGCCGTCCGCACCAGTAAGGGTTCCGACGGTGGTACCTTCAAGAACGACATAGGCACCTGCCAGAGCTTCATTATTGGTTTCGTCGGTAACCACTCCTGTAATGGTTGTTTCCTGTGCAGACGCTTGTAAATAGAGAAAACAACCAATTACACAAAGAAATAAGATTAACAAGTTTTTTTTCATAAATTTTAGATTTAGTAGGTTAATAAATCAGGTAGAATTTTAATTTAACTTAGTTTAATATAATCCGTTCCATAAGGATGCCTCTGAGGCCTGCTGAGCATGGCATTTGCTTCCTCATCATTGATGAACTGTTCCTTTACCGGATCCCAATTGAGTTTCCTGGGTAATTTCATCGCAATATGGCTGATCAGGCAAACGCTGCAGGCACGATGTCCCATTTCTGCAGGTGAAATGGGTTCCTTCCTGCTCTGTATACAATCTAACCAGTTCCCATGCTGCTCCTCACTCTCATACAAATGGATTTCGTTGTCTTTTATTCCTGACATCAGAATTTCCGGATCACTTGCATTCAATGCCTGCTCACTTCTTTCCTGTGAGACAGGATCACTTGGCGTTGCCACATATCTGCCTCGGGATACCCAGATCCATCCATCCGTTCCTTCGTACCTGATGCCATTTGGAAAACCTCCACTGATATACATGGTAATGCCCTTATCATATTCAGCTTTTACCATGAAATCGCCGTGCACGTCCCAAAGGCCGGATTTCGGGAATTCAGCAATAGCTTCTATGGAAAGAGGACCGGTATATTCCGTATCCATTCCCCATGCTGCTGAATCGATATGGTGCTGACCCCAGCCGGTTATCATACCTGCTCCGAATTGTTCGCGTCGTAACCACCCCGGCCGCCCATATCCTTCCTGGGGATGAACACCTATCTCTGTATAATATACATAAGGAGTTTCACCAAGCCACATATCATAATTGAGGTTCTCAGGAACAGGCATTTCATCCGCCTCCGGCCCTGAAGGATCCCCTGGTAACCCTATTTTCACAGTATGTAACTTCCCGATCCTGCCGTTTCTTACAAATTCGGCAGCGACCCGGAATTGTTCTGATGAACGTTGCTGTGTACCCATCTGAAGAATCACCCCGGTTTTCTTAATGATATCACTCACTATCCTGCCTTCTGCAACGGTAAGGGAGGTAGGCTTCTGCAGGTAAATGTCCTTACCTGCAAGAGCCATCGATATCAGGATTGAGAAGCATCTCTTTATAATCATCATACATCTTTACATCAATGGTTATTCCCTTCCCGGCATAATATTCTTCTACCAATATCTTCCCGTCCTTCATCCGGTTGCTGTCAACATCGCTCACAGCAATCACCCGTGCAATATCATATTGCATCGTCCCCGGAAGATCATGACCCCGGGCAATCCTGCCACATCCTATCTGTCCTATATTAATTTTATTGCTGGGTGCCTTTTTACCAAAGACTGTCGATGGAACAATTGATGGAATAAGAAACGCTGCAGCTGTGGTTGCTACATTATTCTTGATAAAATTTCTTCGTTTCATTGAATCACTGTTGTTATATTGTTATGGATTTGCCTTGTCTTGAATAAAATTTATACTCAAATTATATTTATCTATTATACCAAGAATCCATATTAAAGCCCGGCGAATACATGCAATAAAAAAGAAGAACCTTCTTGTGAACCTGGATCGTTGCCATATCCGGTCTGCCAGCGAATCAATTATCCAAATTCTTCCCTATTATGTAAGATAAGAACTTAATCAAGATAAAAAAGTAATTATCAAATTTAAAAAAAAAATATAATCTTGCAATCGATTGCATTCTTTTTAACTTTTTATTTTCCGACAGTTCAATTACAGTAGAATTTGAAGGTTTAAGTTCCTGGTTTAGCCGATACAATATCCGCTGGCTACAAGGGTGATATACAATCAGGTTGGGGGTAATGTAAAAGGTGATAATTCCTTTTTATTCAGGAATCGGATACCGCTTAAAGGATTTATTCCTGTCAAACAGGTATCGGTAAGTTATATATTCCTTGGCTGTAACACTACCGACAGACAAAAAGATTTTCTTCATTTTCGGATTGAAATCCCCCACCCAGGAAAATTCCAGTTCTTTATAATGTGGTTTACGCTCAAATACCTTTGCAAGATTCATAATAAAAACAGATTCAATGCCCAATCCCTGGTATTTCGGAATAACTCCCATTAATACTCCCCTTGCCCGGGTTATGGTCTTTTTTTTAATCAGGTAAAGAAATTTCAATTTATGAAAGAGATTAAGTCTTCCATTGAAATATTTAAGTACCTGATTAACATCGGGATACATGAGATATATTGAAATTGGAATATCCTTATGATAAGCCAGCCATATAAATTCTTCTTCGATTACCGGTTTTACTTTTTTCAGGGTTTTTATGACATATTCAGATTTAAGAGGTTTGAAATTTTCGGCGAAAGATGCCCACGCAGTATTATAAACCTCCACAAAATCGGGTATCTGCTTATGCAGATTTTTCCATGACATATGTTCAAACCTGTATTCTGGTTTTTTTGTCACCCATTCTGCAATTTTTATGAATCTGTCCGGAAGTTTTTTAGTGATATCAAGGTGAAATCCTTCCTGTTTAAAATATGTCTTAAACCCATATAATTCAAACAGTTCCCGGTAATATCTGTGATTATATGCAACTTCATAGGAAGGATGTGTGAATCCATCCACCAGCAATCCCCAGTACCTGTCTCTTTCACCGAAATTTATTGGTCCATCCATGGCTTCCATTCCTTTTCCTTTTAACCACTCTTCTGCAGTATTAAATAACAGGAATGCTGCTTTTTGGTTATTGATGCATTCAAAAAATCCTATTCCTCCTGTAGGCTGGTCATGGCTAGAAGCAGTATTATAATCAATGAACGCAGCAATTCTTCCAGCCAGATGTCCATGGTCATCCTTTAAAATCCAGCGGTCTGCTTCGCCATTGTTAAAATTTGAATTTTTCTCCGGGTCAAAGATAGCTTCAATATCCTTATCCAGCGGGCATACCCAGGTATCATCATGCTTATACAGGATTTTCGGTACATCGAGAAATTCCTGCCTGGTTTTTTTGTCGTTGACAATGATGAGATTCATTCTTAGTAGTAGATATCTTACTACAATAGAGATATATATCTCGCCCGTTGGTTAATTGAAATGTGATCCTTACAGTGGTCAAAGATCATGATATCCGGCGTTCTCCCTAAGAAATTCTGAATTTTTAGTACCCTAATTTTTTTTCAAGCTTTATTTTCCCCTTTAGGGGTTACCTTTTAATTATACCCTACTCTTTCCCATAAATATCTTCCAGTAAAGACCTATATTTCTCTGCAATAAATTTCCGTCTTAATTTAAGTGTTGGTGACAGCTCACCTGTCACTGCTGACCATTCATCCGGGATAAGCCTGAATTTCAATATTCTTTCCGTACTGGAAAGTGCCCGGTTAATTTTATTTACTTCGTTTTTAAATATTTTTTGTACTTCCGGTAATTGAATTAATTCTGATTTATCCCCACAGGTTATATTTTCTGACTGGCACCATTGTTCCAGGTATGAGTAGTTAGGAGATATCAGTGCACTGGCATATTTTTGATGCTCCCCGATCACCATCATCTGATCAATAAATACCGATTCTTTAAAGATATTTTCCACTACCTGTGGAGCAACATATCTGCCGGAAGAGAGTTTGAAAATTTCTTTTTTCCTGTCTGTAACAGACAGGAAAATATCATCTACCCAGCATCCTATATCACCGGTATGAAACCAGCCCTCATCATCCAATACAGATTTTGTCATTTCATCATTTTTATAGTATCCAAGCATTACATTATGACCCTTGCACAGAATTTCACCATCTTCGGCAATTTTAACCTCCACCCCATCAATCAGAGCCCCGACTGTTCCGAGCTTGAGAAAAGGTTTGGTCAACCGGTTGATGGTAATAATCGGCGAAGTCTCAGTAAGTCCATACATATTCAATATTTTTATTCCGGCAGCCCAGAAAATTTTCTCGATCCCGGGTTGGAGGCTTGCTCCTCCGCAACCTACCAAACTGATTTTACCTCCCAGGGCTTCCCTCCATTTACTAAAAATAAGCTTATCGGCTATCTTTAATTTTCTTTTATAGAACCACCCGCTTTCGTCATTTGTTTTATATTTGAACCCCATTTTTACGGCCCAGAAGAAGATCGATTTCTTGATTCCTTTTATTTTTTTGCCCTTTGCCAGGACGGTATCAATGATTTTTTCAAGTATACGGGGTACTGCATCAAAACCATCCGCCTCGATTTCCCGCATATCAGTTGCTATTGTCCCCATGTTTTCCGCATAATATATGCCGGTACCACTGAATTGTGCCAGGTAATTGCCCAACCGTCCGCCGACATGACACAGGGGTAAAATACTCAGATATTTCATCTCCGGGGTAAGCTGGAAAACTTCAGCTCCTGCCAGAAAATTTCGAACAAGATTCCTGTGTGAAAGCATGACACCTTTAGGAATACCCGTTGTGCCCGATGTATAGATTAAAACGGCCAGATCATCAGAACCAATATCATTTTTAATTCTTTCAACTTCGCTCTTATATTTATCAGCACTTTTTTCTCCAATTTCAACAATCTCTCTCCATGATTTAACCTCCTGAACCTCATCAATGCTATATACTGATTCTATTCCTTTATGCTGTTCTGTTGCAGGTTTAACTTTGTTATATATTTGACTATCAGAAACAATAATGATTTTCGCCTCAGAATGTTCCAGAATGTATGAATAATCTCTGGTGCTTAATGAGGTAAAGACAGGGATATGGACCACTCCAATCATTGTCATTCCCATTTCCAGAAAATTCCATTCCGGGCAATTATTCAGAACCGTGATAATTTTATCACCTCTTTTTAATCCGAGACTTAGCAGCCCATAACTTATTAAATATGAATATTTTATATAATCTTCAGTGCTGAATTGGATCCACTTCGCGTCCCGTTTGGCGGCCAGCGTATCACATTTTTCCGGAAATTTTTCCCGGTATCTGTCCAGTAGGTCAAATGTTCTTTTTATTTCCACTGAAGTATAGTTTGGTTATCAGTTTATATATAAAGTCCAGCCAGTTTAAACGAAGATATGAATAATATATCACTTTAGGAAGATTGGAATATTGAGTCTATTCAGTAAAGTCATTTGTTGCCACAAAGGCACCATGTCACCAAGAATCACAAAATCTAATTTATTGAAATATAATTCTTTGTGGCATTTCCACATTTTTATACTTTTTGGAGCAGGTCCAACATTTCATTACTTCACTATTTCAATCCCGATATATCGGGATAGTTCAACTGTGGCATTTCATTTCTTAAAATCATGAAATGCCAGTCTCACAAATGTTCCAGTTTCCCAATAGAAATAGTAGTTATTATCCTTATTTTTATGTTTTAATTTTCCATGGGTGGCTATTTTTTTATGGATATATTATTCAATATTTTGAAAAACCGGTTCAGGATTGATGCCGAATCCTGTGAGATGCTGTATGGTTATGCGAATCAGAACTGGCTTGTTACTGAAAAGAATTCAGGGAATAAATTTGTACTCAAAACCTATCAGGAGCAAGAAATTATTCCAATCATAGAAGCAGAAACAAGAGTCCTGGTAAAGCTTACCGAATGGAATCCTGAGGCAATCCCACGGCCAATTCCAGCTGCTGACGGTAAATTCCTGATAACTTTTCAATCAGAAAACAATGAAATTCTGTATGCCCGTGTTTTGCGTTATGTTGAAGGTAATTTTTTTGCTGAGGTTAACAAAACTCCCGGACTGCTGGCTTCCCTGGGTACCTTCCTGGCTGAGTTAGATCTCCACCTTCTGGATTATCGTGATCCAATACTTGAAGCAAGACAGTATCGTTGGGATCCTCAACATTTACTGCTGAACCAGAAACTGGTTGAATTTATCCCTGATTTATCCAGAAGAAAATTTGTTACTTATTTTTTCCTCCAATTCAAAGATCTTGTGCTTCCCGTACTACCGGAACTCAGAAAATCGGTTATCCATAATGATGCCAATGACTGGAATATTCTTGTAAAGAATAACAGGATAACAGGTATTATTGATTTCGGGGACACCGCTTATACACCCCTGATAAATGAGTTAGCCATTGGGATCACCTATGCAGTTATGGACATGGAAGATACTGTAAAATCGGCCTGTTCTATTATTTCTGCTTATCACCAGGTACTTCCATTGAAAGAAACTGAACTTGAAATTCTTTACTATTTAATTGCAGCCAGGTTATGTATCAGTGTATGTAACTCCGCATATTCAAAAAATCAGGATCCTGAGAACCAGTATCTTACAATCAGTGAAAAATCTGCCTGGGCATTACTTGAAAAATGGTTTACCATCAATCCGTTACATGCTGCAGACCAGTTTGTCCAGGCTGCCGGATACCAATCCGGGTTGAATACGGATGTTGACCGGGATTTACAGAACAGGTTGAAATATTTCAGCAAAGCACTTTCTGTGAGCTATGTCAGGCCGATAAAAATGGTCGGGGCAGCTTTTCAGTATATGTATGATGCAGCGGGAAAAACATATCTCGATGCCTATAATAATATTCCACATGTGGGCCATTCTCATCCGCGGGTAGTGGAATCTGGAAGGAGGCAGATGGCTTTGCTGAACACAAACACACGTTATCTGTATGACCAGTTTTATATTTATGCGGAACGTTTACTATCATATTTCCCGCCATCACTAAATAAAGTCTTTCTTGTTAATTCAGGTAGTGAAGCCAGTGATCTTGCCATAAGGCTGGCCAGGACATATACGGGGTACCAGAATATCATGGTGATGGAATATGGTTACCATGGACATACACAAACAGGTATTGAGATCAGCTCTCATAAATTTAACAGTAAGGGTGGCCCGGGACAGGCAGGATATATTCTGAAGGCTCCCATCCCCGATACGTTCAGGGGTAAATACCGTCATGATAATCCGGAATCCTCCAGGCTCTATGCCAGGGAGGCTCTTAGTATCATGAAAGAAGTTGACAGACCACTCGCAGCATTTATCAGTGAACCAATAGTCGGATCGGCAGGACAAATACCTTTACCGTTGGGATATTTAAAAGAGTTATATAATGGTACCAGGGAAAAAGGAGGCGTCTGTATTTCAGATGAGGTCCAGACAGGTTTTGGCAGAACAGGAGATCATTTCTGGGGATTTCAGAGATATGATGTTATACCTGATATAGTTATCCTTGGCAAACCGATGGGAAATGGCCATCCGATCGGAGCTGTCATTACAACGGACGAAATCACAAAATCATTCGAAACCGGGATGGAATTTTTCAGTTCATTCGGGGGAAATCCGGTATCCTGTGCCATTGGTCTTGCTGTGCTGGATGTTCTTGAGCAGGAAAGTCTGCAGAACCACGTACAAAAGACAGGTGAATACTGGAAAGAACAACTCATGCAATTGAAACACCGGTACCACGTGATAGGGGATATCAGGGGATCAGGATTCTTCCTGGGGATAGAGTTTGTAAATGATCCGGACACCCTTGCACCGGCAACAGAATTCGCAGGCTTCGCAAAAAATGAATTACGAAATATGGGGATACTGGTCAACACCGATGGACCATTCGATAATGTTTTCAAGATTAAACCACCGATGTGTTTTGACAGAAAAGATGTGGATCTTTTTATGAATAAACTGGAAGAAATAATTAATAAGAAATATAAAATTCGAAATCCGAAATTCTAAAACCAAAATAAATCCGAAAAGTTGAAAAACGAAAAATGAAATCCGGGCTCACCAGGAATAAGCAGTCGTGAATCGTGAGTCGTGAATCGTGAGTTTTGAGTTAGGACTTGGGAACCGATAATCATAACACACACTGCACTCCCCCCTCTCCCTCGCCCCTTTAGGGGCGAAATTTCAATTACCATACTCAATAGATATAAACCGAGGAAAGCAGCATCCCAAACCTATATGAAACCAAACCCCATAAACACAAACCGAGAACCGGCAATCACTTTCCCATCACCCTGAGCCCTAAACTCCCTTAACCTTAGCTTAAGCCTTCTTACCCATATCCTCCAGCAGATTACCAAACAGCATAATATATTGAAAGTTCTCGTATACGGTATCGTAATCCGTGACCTTCCTGAAAATGGCAGGTTCAAACAGGTTCTTCCGGAGATTTACGGCAATGAACATTTTTGAACCGCTGAATGACAGGGAGAGCATACTTTTTGTTCTGGCTTTAAAATCAACGATCCATTGCCGCAATCCGGGTGAAAGTAGTTTCTTTATGTTTTCTTCATCTTCACTGTATACTGCAAATTCTTTATCAAATTCCGGATCATTCATTTCAATCCTCCGCCCCATGATTGTGTCCTGTAAAAACTTCATGATGACATCAAACCTGTAATTTCTTCCAATATTTGGATATACCGTGGCCTGCGTAATAAACTGTTTTTGAAAATCAGCCACAAAAAATACTCCCCTGAAAATCCGGAATGTGCCGGATTTCATTTTCTGGTCAGGCATTGTCCTTCCATAAACCTGGAGCCAGGAAAACCGGTAACTGATATCGCTCAACTTACCCGTCACCAGGTCTCTTCCCTTATAACTGGCGATGTCCATATTATATAGCCTGCTGGCCTTAAATTCATTAAATTCCACCTTATCATCCCGGAAATAGGCGAGATCTTTGCTGACCCTGCCAACCAGTTTCCCGATGATATTCTTTTTATACATTTTCCTGAATGATCTCGAAAAACCTGCACTCGCTAAAACAAAAATGAAACCAAGGATAACCAGGCTGCCCATGATCCAGAAAACGTTTATCAGATCAGGGCCGGGCATGGATGAGGGATCCTCAGTCCTGAACCAGAATACATAAACCAGTATGACTATCAAAATGATTAACTCAAATATCAGGAGTGTCCGGATCCTTGTAGCTGCATTCAGTCTTTTTATTTCAATCTCCTTTAACTCAGACATAAGCTGAGTCTCATAGAAATGTTTGAATTCGGCTTCGGTCTTCATAAGTTACAGGATTAAATGATACTCACCTTTTTATTAATACGAAAGTTAATAAAATTAATCCTTGATGTTTTTATTGGATTCCTCTCATTAACTCCCCGGATATGTTGATATTAATAAATTGTATTAAATTTATTTGAGATAATGTATGTACATGAAACCTCTCAGAATCAGTATCAAAAACATTTTGTTTTTATTACTAGTATGGATTATTGCCATTATTATTGTTAATCCGCTTGGTGAATTCCCATTAAATGATGACTGGGCTTATTCCAAAAATCTCTATCATTTATGCGAGGAGGGAAAACTGATATTATCCGACTGGCCTGCGCAAACATTAATTGCACAAACACTGATCGGCACACTTGTTTGCAAACTTTTCGGTTTTTCTTTTGGGGTGTTAAGGATTCTTACATTAGTATTCAGTGCCGCCTCAGTATATCTGTTTTACCAGATCATCAAAATGATAACACCTGATAATAAGATTGCCCTTTTCGTCAGCTTTCTTTTCATGTTTAATCCGATATATTTCAGCCTTTCCTTTACATTTATGACGGAGATTTATTACTTTTTCTTTTTCCTTTTATCCCTGTTCTTCTTTTTCAGGAACCTTGAATCCGACAGGATCATATATATTGGGCTGGGTACTTTGTTTTCGGTTGTTGCCACTCTTACCCGGCAAACCGGAATTATTATTCCTTTCTCATTCGGCTTAATCTGGTTTTATAAAAATCCCAAAAGCGTAAAAAATATTCTGATTTCAATTTTCCCCTTTATCATAACTATTGGATCGTATTACTTCTATAGCTATTACCTTAAAATAACTGACAAAATACCTTATAACTATGGCCAGCCTGATAGTCTGATACACTCATTATTATACCCTGACTTAAACCAATTTATCAGTCATTTAGGTTATATTTTGTTCTATGCCGGTTTTTTTCTTTTACCCTTAACGATTTGTTACCTTCCAGCCATATCTTTTCCGGATTCAAAGAAGAAATTAATAATATTCATAATATTCGAAGTTGTTATAATATCAGGTTTTCAAAAAGTCTGGACAACAATTCCTTGGGGAAATATTTTATTTAACCTCGGACTTGGTCCCAAATTATTAAAAGATACCTATTGGGGCGATAATATCAACCCGGCTCTGCCGGATTGGTTCTGGTATGGATTGGAGATTCTTATCATTATTGAAATAAGTCTGATCCTGATGAAGCTAGTTGGTCAGATAAACTCTTTAAAATTAAACTCAGGCAAAAATAATTCCAGCCCTGTAAAACTAATGAAAAGCATATTCCTGATAATTTTAACTGGTTACCTGATATATCTTTTATTAAATAAAAATTTTATTGACCGTTACTCTTTACCTGTTACCATATGTTTATTAATACTTTTCATTCCTGAAAAAATTTCCTTTCCTGTCAGAAGATTTGTAGTTCCTATTTCTCTCCTGCTCATTTTCTCCTTCTTCAGTATATTTTCTACTCATGATTATCTTTCCTGGAACCGTGCAAGATGGAAAGCGGTTGATTATCTGCTCAATGAAAAAAATATTAGCCCTTATAAAATTGATGGTGGTTTTGAAGTCAATGCCTGGTATGAAGCAGGACCATTCAATCCGCACCAGAAAAATGGGATCAGCTGGTGGTTCGTTACGGAAGATGAATATGTACTTTCGTTCGGACCTGTATCAGGTTATAATTTCTTAAAATCTTTTCATTATCAGCGTTATTTGTCATTCGGCAAGGATTCTGTTCGTATTATTCATCATCCGCTGGAAGGTGCAAGGCCCTATTCTATTTATCCGGTAGTATGTGATTGTGAATTATTATCTGACAATCCCTTCTACTTGCTTTCAGCTAAAGACAGCGTAGAATTTAAAGGTGGACTGCAAAGATCATCAGAGCATGTACATTCAGGAGAATATTCCTTAATGTTATCTTCGGATAATCCTTTCGGTTTTGAATGCAGATTCAAGGAAGTTAAACCCGGAGAAAGATTTATTGCATCAGTCTGGCGGTATGGTGAAGGAAATAGTTCGGCTCTGGTAATCAATTCTGTAATTGGCGGGAAATATTCTGAATTAAGTGAAAATGTTATTGAAAAAGACTCTTTAGGATGGGATCTTCTGCAGCTTGAAATAACAATTCCGGAAGATATTCAGTTTAATATGATTGGTGCTTTTGTCTGGAATATAAATGGTACGGATGCCTGGTTTGATGATTTTACTGTTACCCGGTTACCTGCAAAGTAAAAATTACATTATACCATTGAAAAAAGCCTGACTGAATTCAAGTTAATGCTGTTTCATGTCTGATAATTAGTCTTTTACGAATAATTATTTTGTTAATATCCTTAAATGTATTATATTGTCAAAACATCTACCGATTAATTTATTTAAAATATAACTCACGCTAAGTTTTTCATCTCACTTATTTTTCACTGATTTTATTTATTTTTCAATGAAGAGGATAATTTTCAAATATTGTTTTCTTCTTTATTTATTAATAATCCCCGAAATACTTTACAGCCAGACAAGAATCACTGTTACCAAACCACGTCTTGAGGCTACCGATGAAAGCCTGGTCATTGAATATGATATTCTCAATACAGGTCCTTCCGACATTTTTGTTGTCTGGATCGAAGTGACCGATGCTGCAGGGAATAAGATCAATGCAGTCTCCCTGACCGGTGATGTGGGTCAGGAGATAAAAGGAGGGAATAATAAAATAATTATCTGGAACCTGGGAAATGATAAGATATTAATAGATGAGGACATATTTGTTGAGGTTAAGGCTGAAAAGATTCCGGAAAAGGAAAAAACGGCTGAAACCGAAACACCTGAAGAAACAAAGACTGTAAAGAAAGAAGAAAGCAGTGTGGAAAGAAAAACAATTTCAAAGAGTAACATGGTTTTATCTTCTGTTGTCCTCCCCGGATGGGGTCAAACTAAAGCATCGAAAGGCAAACCTTACTGGCTGCTCGGTGTTGCCGGATATGGATGCCTGGCAGGATCCATAACGTTAAACAGGATGGCTTCCTCTGCGTATCAGGATTATAAGGAATCACCTGATCCGGATGAGTTCAATGCCTTTTATGATAAAGCCATACAAAGGGATAAGATATCCAAATACATGGCTTATTCCGGAATAGGGATCTGGGTTGCAGACCTGGTATGGGTACTTGCAACACCAACCTCATCACAGAAATCAACTGCCTCCCGTGAGGACAGAAAATTAAAAATCATACCCGGATTTGATCCCGGTTCAAACAGTACAACAGTCTCATTAACCTATAAATTTTAAGCAAGATTAGTGTTAAATCATAATTATAATTCACATCAGCATAACTAAAAAATTTTTTAACCACAAAGGAATACAAAGGGTTTCACAAAGATACACCAGGGTATTAAATGCCTTTGTGCTACTTTGTGTTATCCTTTGTATTCCTTTGTGGTTAAAAACAAAAAATATAAATGATTGATTATTAAAATATTATTGAATATGAAAACACGAATATGTTTCATATTGATAGCATTATTTCTGTTTGGTTTAAATGGACTTTCGCAGGTTTACACCAGTGAGAAATCATCCATTCATATTAAAACGACAAAAGATGTTACCACTGCAGATGAAACACCACCGGTTATTACAATCATGTCACCTGTTTTTCAAACCGGGGAACCTGTTATATCCTATGAAGAAAATATCACTTTTATTGGCAAGGTTACCGATGAAAGTGAGATTAAAACACTTTTCGTGAATGGTATATCAACGACGCTTGCAGAAGATAATGTATTCATCTCGAAAATATCCCTGAGCCAAGGAAGCAATGAAATATCGGTCGTTGCGATCGATCAGAGTGATAATATCACCGAGAGTAAACTGAATATCAGGTACGCTCCTGCGATCGTCTTCAGAACACTGAATGGCAAAGGGAGTTATTATGCTTTATTAATTGGGATAGATGAATATGCTGATCCTGTCATCTCTGATCTTGAGTTTCCAATCAGTGATGCTGCAAGGCTTCGGGAAGTCCTTCTTTCAAAATACACCTTCCAGGAAGACCAGGTTATTTTCCTGAAAAATCCAAAAAATGAGGATATCATCATAACCTTGGATCAACTGGCACACAGAATAACTCCGGATGATAATCTCCTGATTTATTATGCCGGCCATGGCTGGTGGGACGAAAATGCCAATGTAGGATACTGGTTGCCCTCTGATGCCAGGCAGGCTAACAAAGTTGCCTGGTTCCGCAACAGTACTCTGTGTGATTATTTAAAAGAGATCCGTTCCAAACATACTTTATTAATTGCCGATGCCTGTTTCGGAGGCTCCATATTCAGAACCAGGGAGGCTTTCCCGGATGCGACTAAGGCAGTAAATATGCTTTATGAACTTCCAAGCCGGAAGGCGATGACCAGCGGGACATTAACCGAAGTTCCCGACAGGAGCGCGTTTGCCAAATATCTCATTGAGAGATTAAATAATAACCCTGAGAAATATTTAACCTCGGAACAACTGTTCAGTAGCTTCAAAATGGCCGTGATCAATAACAGTGATGCTGTACCCCAGTACGGGGAAATATATAATGTGGGTGATGAGGGAGGGGATTTTGTTTTTATAAGGAAATAAATTTATTGTTTCTTTCACTCCCTCTCCTTAATCCTCTCCCCTTAAGAGGGAGAGGACTTATTCCCCTTCCCGCTTCAGGGGAAGGGGACAGGGGATGGGGTGAAGTCAATGAATGTCCCGGCTGTTCTGATAGCTATCAAGACAGCCGGGATAATAAAACCGACCCAAATACTTAGAAGCAATTATAAAAATGACCTGCAGGAAGATAATTTGTTACTATAGTTTGTTTACATGCAGTTCTTTAATTTGCTCACTGATCATTATGTTCTCCTGTGAAAAACTTGAACTCAACAGGATTACAAAAGTCCAGACCGGATCCACCAGCAATATTACCCGGACTTCATGCAATATCCAGGGATCTGTTATTGAAATCGGAGAAACTGGGATAGCCGGGCATGGCCATTGCTGGTCCATCACATCCGAACCCACAATAAACGACAGTAAAACCCAGCTGGGTACTATATCCTCACCCGGCACTTTCAATAGTAACCTGGCAGGTTTAACTTCAAATACTACCTATTATGTAAGAGCTTATGCGATTGATCAGGATGGACCAATTTACGGTAATGAGGTCAGTTTCACCACTCTATCCACTTCTGTTCCTACACTCACTACTTCCTCCATTATGCGAAAAACTGCCAACTCTGCCACCTGTGGAGGAAATATATCCGATGACGGAGGTGTGGCAGTTACTGCCAGGGGTGTTTGCTGGAGTACCAGCCAAAATCCGACAGTTGATGTTAATCATACAATTGACACCAGCAGCACAGGTAGTTTTATAAGCATGATTTCAGGATTAAATGGTAACACAACCTATTATGTAAGAGCATATGCAACCAACAGTGTTGGCACAGGTTATGGCAACCAGGTAAATGTTAAAACAGAAACCGGAGTTGACGATATTGATGGTAATACTTATAATATTGTCAATGTTGGTTCTCAAAAATGGATGCAGGAAAACCTGAAAACTACAAAATATAATGATGGTACAACTATAACCCTGGAAACAGATCTTTATGCCTGGAAAGATCTTACCTCACCGGCTTATTGCTGGTATAATAATAATGCATCATTGAACAAAGATGATTTTGGCGCTCTGTACAACTGGTATACTGTAAATACACATAAACTTTGCCCGATCGGCTGGCATGTGCCCTCGGATGCTGAATGGGCAGTATTGTCGGACTATCTTGGAGGAGCAAGTATTGCCGGCGGTAAGATGAAAGAAACCGACACCACTCACTGGAACAGCCCGAACACCGGAGCAACCAACGAAAGTGGTTTAACCGTGCTTCCTGTCGGTTCCCGTGATAGCAATGGTGATTTTGCCTATGAAGGCAACTATGGCTACTTCTGGTCTGCCACAGAAACAGATATTTATTATGCCCTGTTCCGGTGGCTGAGATATGATAATTCATATCTGGAAAGGGATTATACAAATAAAAACTGTGGTATGTCGGTTCGTTGCGTTGAGGGAGAAGAGCAACTTCCACCGGCAGCAATAACTTTGGCTGCAACAGGTATTGCCATCACAACAGCCACTTTGAATGGAACAGTCAATGCAAATGGGCAAAGTACGAACGTTATCTTTGAGTATGGCACTTCAACCAGCTATGGAAACACTGTTACAGCAAATGAGAGCCCTGTGACCGGCAGCACAAACACAAATGTCAGTGCAGCTATTACCGGACTCATAGCATATACTACTTATCATTTTCGGGTTAAAGCTATCAGTACCGCAGGTACAACATATGGATCGGATATGACATTTACAACTTCAACATCTGCTACAATTCCATCTTTAAATACTGCATCTGTTACCAATATCACAATTAGCTCAGCTACCAGCGGAGGTAACATAACCAGTGATGGCGGTGCAACGGTCACTGCCCGGGGTGTATGCTGGAGCACCAGTCAGAATCCCACTGTTGATGACAGCTATACTACTGATGGCAGCGGTACGGGAACCTTCACCAGTAACATTACCGGGTTAGTTGGTAACACCACATACTATGCCAGAGCTTATGCAACCAATAGTGCAGGAACTGCCTATGGCGATGAATTTATCATTTTAACTGCAACCGGTACAGTTACTGATATTGACGATAATATTTATTATACTGTTACAATTGGCACCCAGGTTTGGATGAAAGAAAATCTGAAAACCACCAAATATAACGATGGAACATCTATACCCCTGGTAACAAATTATACTGAATGGAGCAATCTGACCACAGAGGGCTATTGCTGGTACAACAACAACGCATCAACTTACAAACCCACCTTTGGTGCTTTATACAACTGGTATACGGTTCATACCGGCAAAATATGCCCCATGGGCTGGCATGTACCAAGCGATGCAGAATGGAAAGTATTGGAAATGTACCTTGGTATGAGTCAGGCTGATGCCGATAATTCAGATTATCGAGGTACTGATGAAGGGGGCAAACTGAAAGAAACAGGTACCATACACTGGAGTAGCCCCAATACCGGTGCTACAAACTCAAGCGGTTTCACTGCGTTGCCGGGCGGTTACCGCATCAACAATGGCAGTTTCAACTTCTTAGGTGACATCGCCTACTTTTGGTCCTCCACGGAGCACAGTAGTATCGGCGCATGGCACCGGCTACTGAACTACCCTAATTCAGATGTGAACCGTAACAGCAGCTATAAGGGAAACGGTTTTTCTATCCGTTGCATGGAAGGAGAAGAAGCAATAGTTCCCACCCTTACTACCACAACAGTAACATCCATTACAGCCACCACTGCCAGCTGCGGAGGTAACATAACCGATGATGGTGGTGCATCTGTTACTGCGCGTGGTATATGCTGGAGTACCAGTCAGAACCCAACTATTGCCGATAGCCATACCACGGATGACACCGGAACAGGAACTTTCGCGAGCAACCTCACCGG
>LJUQ01000239.1 GCA_001304505.1 Bacteroides sp. SM23_62_1 | reverse complement strand
AATATCGTATGAAAGCCGAAATCATTACCATTGGGGATGAGATACTGATCGGTCAGGTAACAGATACAAACTCCGCATGGATAGCCAGGGCATTGAACGGAATAGGAGTAGAAATAGAGTGTATTACTGCCATTCCGGACCAACCGGAAGCAATAAAGAATGCCCTGGATGCTGCAGCTAACAGGACTGACCTGGTTATGATAACAGGAGGATTAGGCCCTACAAAGGATGATATTACCAAAAAGACCCTGGCCGGTTATTTTGGTAGCAAACTCGTGCGGAATGAGGCTGCAGTTAAGAAAATAAAGGAATTCCTTACTTTAAGGGGCGTCGAGCTGAGTAACCTGAACCTTGATCAGGCTATGTTGCCTGATAACTGCATACCTGTTCCAAATCGTTACGGCACTGCCAGCGGGATGTGGTTCAAGAAAAATGGGAAAGACTTTATCGCCATGCCAGGGGTACCTTATGAAATGAAAAGTATGCTGACAGATCATATCCTGCCGGAACTTCAAAAACAATTTGACCTGCCCGTAATCATCCATCGGACAATTATAACACAGGGAATACCTGAATCTCATCTTGCGAGGCTGCTTTCAGATTTTGAACAGCAGCTGCCGGAAGAAATCAGGCTGGCCTACCTTCCCTCACCAGGATTGGTGAGGCTGAGACTTTCTATCATAGGCAGGGAGATTCGAAAAACTGAACAAATGATCCAAAAAGCATTGTATGAACTGATGACCCTGATACCTGAATATATTTCAGGATTAGAGGATGAAAGCATTGAAAAAGTTATCGCAGCGCTTCTAGTGGAAAAAGGCACTACACTTGCAACAGCCGAAAGTTGTACTGGAGGAAATATTGCTCACCTGATCACTTCAGTCCCCGGAAGTTCGAGGTATTTTGTTGGTGCGGTTGTAGCCTATTCAAATGATATCAAAGAAAGGATTCTGGGTGTGAAGAAAGAAACAATTGAAAAACATGGTGCAGTGAGTGAACCTGTGGTCAAAGAAATGGCATCTGGCATACGGAATCTTTATCAATCTGATTATGCCATTGCCACCTCAGGGATAGCCGGACCTGATGGAGGCAGTGTTGAAAAACCTGTCGGTACAACATGGATTGCAGTGGCTTCTGCCTGCCAGATAAAGGCAGAGAAATACCTGTTTGGTGATCTCCGTGCCACCAATATACAGAAAGCATCAGTTACAGCATTGAATATGTTGAGGAAGTTAATTCAGAGCGAAAAATAGTTAAAAATAAATTTGATTAATTCAACAAAATTCACGTATTTTGCGAACTGTTTTTTTAAGGAGCAATTAAAATTATCCGGAAATGGCGCAGGTTTGTCAGATAACAGGAAAGAAGGTGATGGTTGGGAATAACGTGTCACATTCAAAAAGAAGAACGAAAAGGAAATTCTATCCGAATCTGTTCGATAAAAGATTTTACCTTCCAGAAGAAGATCGCTGGATTAAACTGAGAGTGTCAGCAGCAGGAATAAGAACGATCAATAAAAAAGGATTGAAAAACGCATTGAACGAAGCTGTTGAAAAGGGATTTATTAAAAAATATTAAAGACTGAAAAAGGATGGCAAAGAAAGGCAATCGTGTACAGGTTATTCTGGAGTGCACCGAGCATAAAGACAGTGGTATGCCCGGAACTTCCAGGTATATTACGACCAAAAACAGGAAGAATACCCCGGATAGACTTGAAAGGAGAAAATATAATCCGATCCTGAAAAAATATACAATCCATAAGGAAACCAAATAGATTTTGAAATGGCAAAAAAAGCAGTAGCAACTTTACGTTCCGGTGTAGGGAAGAATTTTTCCCGGGTGATTAAAATGGTTAAATCAAAGGAAACCGGTGCCTTCTTCTTCAAAGAAGAAATAGTCCATAATGACCATATCAATGATTTCTTCAATGAAAAAGAACCGGAAGAATAAAGAAACACATGGATAAAATAATTGAAGGCCTTTCTGTCTCAGGAAGGCTTTTTTATTTGCTGGGAAGAGTGGAATACTGGAATACTGGAATGATGGAATGATAAAATGATAGAATGATGAAATGATGGAATGATAGAATAATGGAATGATGAAATGATGGAATATGTAAACCAATATACCAATATACCAATATACCACCATTCCACTCTTCAATTACAACGGAATTATTAACTTGCGCCGGATTTCCAAAATACTGTTTAAAAAATAACTTACCATGGGGCTGTTCAGCAGGAAGGAAAAAGAGGTTCTGAATAAGGGCCTGGAAAAGACCAAGGAAAGTGTCCTTAAGAAAATATCACGTGCAATCGTTGGTAAATCGAAGGTTGATGGTGAGGTGCTGGATAATCTCGAAGAAGTACTGATTTCATCAGATGTTGGTGTGGAAACTACGCTTAACATTATCAAAAGAATAGAGGAAAGGGTTTCAAGAGATAAGTATCTGAGTACTGAAGAGCTGAATGTGATCCTGAAAGAAGAAATTGCAGGTTTGCTTGCTGAACAGGATAACGGAGAGATATTTTCATTTTCTGCGCCATTGAGAGTTAAGCCCTGGGTTATCATGGTTGTTGGTGTGAATGGTGTTGGCAAGACAACCACCATCGGGAAACTGGGTTATCATTTTAAAGTGGCCGGGAAAAAAGTGGTGTTTGGTGCTGCAGATACCTTCAGGGCTGCTGCCGTAGACCAGCTTACAATATGGGCCGAGAGGGTAGGTGTGGACATTATCAAACAACAGATGGGCTCAGATCCCGCTTCCGTAGCATATGATACGCTTTCTTCAGCCCTACATCACGAAGCAGATGTTGTTATTGTTGATACTGCCGGAAGATTACATAATAAAGTTACCCTGATGAATGAACTCTCAAAAATCAGAAGGGTAATGTCAAAAGTTATACCAGGCGCTCCACATGAAGTGCTGTTAATACTTGATGGATCAACCGGCCAGAATGCTTTTGAACAGGCCAGGCAATTCGCCATAGCAACAGAAGTGAATGCCCTGGCTCTTACCAAACTTGATGGAACAGCAAAAGGAGGTGTGGTTATCGGAATATCTGACCAATTCAAGGTTCCTGTTAAATATATCGGAATCGGCGAAAAAATGGAAGACCTACAGGTTTTTAACAAATTCGAATTCGTCGATTCACTGTTTACTGCATGAAACATCAGAACCATTGAAGTTATCAAGTCATCCCGACGAACGAAGTGAGGAGGGATCTCGTCATCAATAATGATTAGCAGAAAACATAATAAGATCAATATTATAACACTCGGTTGTGCCAAGAACCTCGTTGATTCGGAAGTGCTTGTAAGACAATTGAATGTATCAGGTTTTGAGGTCCTGCATAATGCGGATCCGGTTGAGTCCGGAACGGTAATCATCAATACCTGCGGATTCATTAAGGAAGCAAAAGAGGAATCCCTGGATACAATTATGCAATATGTGAATGCACGGAAAAGTAATCTTATCGACAACTTATATGTAATCGGCTGTTTGTCAGAAAGATACATGCATGAGCTAAAAGTTGAAATTCCGGAAGTTGACCGGTATTTTGGTGTTAATGATCTTCCGAAAATTCTTAAGGAACTTGGTGGGAGATACCTGGAGGAACTTACCGGTGAACGTATTCTGTCAACACCTCCGCATTATGCCTATATGAAAGTATCAGAAGGATGCGACAGGAAATGTTCATTTTGTGCAATACCTTTAATCCGGGGAAAACAAAAATCAAAATCACTTGAAAAGCTCCATGCTGAAGCACAATATCTTTCTTCTCTGGGTGTGAAAGAACTGATACTGATTGCCCAGGACCTGACAGCATATGGAACTGATCTTTATGGTGAACAAAAACTGGTAAGACTGCTGGAGAACCTGGTTGCTGTTAATGGTATTTCATGGATCAGGCTTCATTATGCCTACCCGGCAGGTTTTCCTGAAGGTTTAACCGAAATGATCCGGGATAATCCTGTGATCTGTAATTATCTTGATATACCCTTTCAGCACATATCGGACAAAGTTTTAGAGAAGATGCACAGGGGGATCAACCGTGCAGAAATCCTGTTCCTGATCGATAGGATAAGGAAGACAGTGCCGGATATTTCCATCCGTACAACACTTCTTACGGGTCATCCCGGTGAAGGTGAAAATGAATTCAGCGAACTCATCCAATTTATTCAGGATCAGAAGTTTGAAAGACTTGGCGTTTTCAAATATTCGGAAGAAGAAGGAACTTTTGCTGCAAAATATTTTAAGGATGCCATCCCGACCCGCGTTAAGGAGGAACGATTCAAAAACATAATGGAGATACAAAAGGATTTATCCCTAAAAGCCAATGATGCTAAGGTTGGTAGAAAAATACAGGTTTTAATTGACCGGTGGGAAGGAGATTATGCAGTAGGAAGGACTGAAGCTGATTCACCTGAAATAGATAATGAAGTATTAGTCTTGGATCGTAATAAAAAGTTCAAAGCGGGTGAATTTTTTAAGGTTCAAATCACGGATGCCCGGGAATACGATCTTTTTGGAGAAATTGTATAATTTAGATTAGAAATAAAGAAAACTGAAATTCGAAATAAATACGAAAAACGAAATACAGAATAAAAGAGAGAAAAAGAAAATCGAAAGGTGGAGTAAAAACAAATATCAGAAAATGTAATGTAAAAATTGAAATTCGGAACAGGTAATAATACCATCAAAAACTACCTCAGAGCTACATATTCAATAAAAATCTCGAATAAATAACCAGGAATAAGAACAGGAAACCAAGAATCTTATACTTTAAACTAATTAGACACTCTCTCCCTAAACCCAAACCAACCGGGAACCATTATGATTTCGGTTCAGTTTTTTGCTTTTTGACTTTTTTAATTTTGACGGTAATTTCTGATTTTTCTTTATCGAATCCCACCTCAATGGTATCACCTTCATGCATGGATGCTTCAATGATCACTTCAGCCATGGGATCTTCCAGGTATTTTTGGATGGCGCGTTTTAATGGTCTTGCGCCGAACTGAATATCATAACCTTTTTCAACGATAAAATCCTTTGCTTCTTCGGTGATTTTAATCTGATATCCAAGAGTGGTAATTCTATCGTAGAGGCCAGCCAGCTCAATATCAATAATCTTGTGAATATCTTCCCTGGTTAGTGGATTGAACAGAACCACGTCGTCTATCCGGTTCAGGAATTCGGGTGAGAAAGCATTTTTCAATGCTTTCTGGATAACACTTTTAACATATTCGTTTTTAGATTCATCTCTTGATTTGGTTGCAAAACCAATTCCCTGGCCAAAATCTTTAAGCTGCCGTGTCCCGATATTGGAAGTCATGATAACGATTGTATTCCTGAAATCAACCCTTCGTCCAAGACTATCGGTTAACTGTCCTTCATCCAGGACCTGGAGGAGGATGTGATAAACATCAGGGTGGGCTTTTTCGATTTCATCCAGAAGTACTACGGAATAAGGTTTTCTTCTGATTTTCTCTGTTAGCTGGCCACCCTCTTCATACCCTATATACCCGGGAGGTGCTCCCACCAGCCTGGAGACGGAGAACTTTTCCATATACTCACTCATATCAATCCTGACGAGGTTATCATACGAGTCAAAAAGGTAATGTGCCAGGACCTTTGCCAGTTGTGTTTTTCCGACTCCTGTAGGACCAAGAAATATGAAAGTACCGATAGGCTTATTCGGATCTTTCAGTCCTGCCCGGTTTCTCTGTATGGATTTCACAACCTTTGCAATGGCCTCATTCTGGCCCACAACTTTACCTCTCAGTTCATCATTCATTTTGAGCAGCCGCATTCCTTCAGCCTGGGCAATTCGTTGTACCGGTACACCTGTCATCATGGCTACCACTTCTGCCACCTGCTCCTCATCGACTTTTTCCCTGTTCTTTACGAGTTCTTTCTCCCATTTAACCTTTTCTTCATCAAGTGTTTCAAGAAGCTCCTTCTCTTTATCCCTGAAACTGGCTGCACGTTCGAAATTCTGGTTCTTTACAGCCTTGATTTTTTCCTTTTTGGTCTCCTCAATTTCCTCTTCGAGTTTCAGTATTTTTTCAGGTACGATGATATTTGAAATATGGACTCTGGACCCGGCTTCGTCCATTGCATCAATAGCCTTATCGGGAAGATGCCGGTCGGTAATATACCTTTGTGTCAGTGTAACACATGCGTGCAGTGCTTCTGTGGTATAGGAGACATTGTGGTGATCCTCGTAGCGTTCTTTAATATTATTCAGGATTTCAATTGTTTCCTGAACTGTTGTGGGCTCGATCATAACTTTCTGGAACCGTCTTTCAAGTGCTCCGTCTTTTTCAATATGCTGGCGGTATTCGTCGAGTGTTGTTGATCCTATACACTGAATCTCGCCCCGTGCCAGTGCCGGTTTTAACATGTTGGCCGCATCAAGGGATCCTGTTGCTCCACCGGCGCCGACGATGGTATGGATCTCATCAATGAAGAGGATGATATCATTTGTTTTACTCAACTCGTTCAGGATTGCTTTCATCCTTTCTTCAAACTGTCCGCGATACTTCGTGCCGGCAACGATGCTGGCCAGGTCAAGGGTAACCACTCTTTTGCCAAAAAGGACACGGGATACCTTTCGCTGGATAATACGGTTGGCAAGGCCTTCAGCAATGGCAGATTTGCCAACACCGGGCTCACCAATCAGGATAGGATTGTTTTTCTTTCTCCTGCTCAGGATTTGGGCAAGACGTTCAATTTCTCTTTCTCTTCCCACGATGGGATCAAGCCGGTCTTCCTCAGCAGCTTTCGTAAGATCAATCCCAAAATTATCCAGCACCGGTGTATCAGAACCCGACTTCGATGGTTGGGAACTGCCACTGCCTTTACCACCTTCAAACTGCGATCTGGGCTCATCATCATCATCCTCATCACCTGGGAATTCCGACCTGGTCTTGTTTTTACTGCTTTCCAGCTCCTCCCTTACAGTATCATAATCAATATTATGTTCCTTCAAAACCTGGGTGGCAATGCTGTTTTCATCCTTCAGTATGGCCAGGAGAAGATGACCAAGTTTCAGCACTTTTTCAGCACTTTTTAAAAGAGGTATATTGTCCGTATCACTGATCTTTACTGCACGGGTCGGTCTTATTAACTCCTCGATAGATCTCCTCAGATCATAAAGTTCAGCACCAAGCAGGATAAGGATATCAATAGCAAGCCCTTCACCGTCACGAAGAATGCCCAGGAACAGGTGCTCGGTACCTATATGAGCATTTCCCAGCCGTACAGCCTCTTCCTTGCTGTAGGTTAGTACATCTTTAATCCTTTGTGAAAATCTCGCGTCCATTTATGTTCGGAATACCCTTATAAATCAGGAATTAAATATAATTAACTGTGTGCAAATATAGCAATAAAAAACATACCAATTATAAACACGGCTGTGTTGAAAAAAAGGGGTTTGAAACATCCTGAAATGAACAATAAATCACTATTTTCAAAGTTTTAACGGGAATGAACAGGAGAAATTTAACAATTCTTTAATATTCTATATATTTTATATCTAAATGGCTGAAGGAGAGAAGATAATAAAGATTAACATTGAAGAGGAGATGAAATCGGCCTACATTGATTATTCAATGTCGGTTATTGTCTCCAGGGCACTGCCTGATGTAAGAGATGGATTAAAACCGGTTCACAGAAGGGTTTTATATGGAATGTCGGAGCTCGGATTATCGGCTAACAGACCAACAAAAAAATCGGCCAGGATTGTCGGGGAGGTACTCGGGAAATATCACCCACACGGAGATTCTTCTGTATATGAAGCAATGGTGAGGATGGCACAGGACTGGTCACTGAGGTACCCCCTGATCGACGGCCA
>LJUQ01000238.1 GCA_001304505.1 Bacteroides sp. SM23_62_1 | reverse complement strand
CAAGGTTCAAAGTTCAAAGTTCAAAGTTCAAGGTTCATGGCTCAAGGTTCAAGGTTCAAGGTTCAAGGTTCAAGGTTCAAGGCTCAAGGCTGGTGTGGGTGTGGGATTGGGTTTTGTATTTAGTTGTTCGTTCTTTCTGATTTGTTTCGGTTTTAGGCTTTCGAATTTCGGATTTCATTTCCTGGGAGTTGCTGGTTCAAGGTTGGTGTGAGTGTGAGAGTGAGTAATGCTAAAAAATCATAGGATATTTCATTGGATCGGACTCATGCATAATGCTATAAACAGTTTCAAACACATCTTCAGCATTTGGATTTGAGAAATAGTCTCCGTCGGTGCCATAGGCCGGCCTGTGCTCATGCTGTGTTAAGGTACGGGGTTCTGAATCGAGATGTTTGAATCCTCCATGTTCCTCAAGGACTTTCTGCATCATATATGCTGTTGCTCCACCCGGGACATCCTCATCGAAAAAGACAATTTTATTGGTTTTCTTTAATGACTCGAGAATGATACCATTCAGATCAAATGGAAGAAGGGTCTGGATATCAATAAGTTCTGCTTTAATATCAAATTCTGCCAGCTGGTTAACCGCTTCACCGGCAATCCTGACACAGGAGCCATAAGTTACCAGTGTGATATCATTACCTTCCCGGAGAATTTCTGGAACACCAAGGGGCACTTTAAACGCTCCCATGTTCAACGGCCGGGGTTCTTTCAACCTGTAAGCATTCAATGGTTCGATAACCAGTGCAGGATCATCGCCTTCCAGAAGCGTATTGTAAAAACCCGCTGCCCTCGTCATGTCTCTTGGTACGCATACATAGACACCACGAATTGAATTAATGACCATGCTCAGCGGGGATCCTGAATGCCACATTCCTTCCAGTCGATGACCCCTGGTGCGAATGATCAGGGGTGCCGACTGTTTTCCATTTGTCCTGTAATATAATGTTGACAGGTCATCGCTCAGGATTTGCAATCCATAAAGGAGGTAATCGAAATATTGTATTTCGGCAATCGGCCTGAATCCCCGCAGTGCCAACCCAATTCCCTGCCCGATAATTGTTGTTTCCCGGATACCGGTATCTGTAATCCTTAACTCACCATATTTTCGCTGAAGACCTTCAAGTCCCTGGTTAACATCACCGATCTTTCCCGTATCTTCTCCAAAAGTCACAAGAAGGGGGTATTTAGCAAAAAGAGCATCAAAATTATCCCTGAGTATCTCCCGTCCTGCAACCATTTCAGGATTTTCATCATATGCCGGTTTTAATTCCCTGATATTCAGCACAGATGTCTTACTCTCATTATATAAATTTGAGCCATACTTTACCCATGCATTATCCCTGAAATTTTCAAGCCAGTCATTCAATTCAGCCTGTATCTCATTCCTTGATGGACAATCGGGACAGATGTGTCTGAGGATTTTCTTTGCTGTTGAAATATTATCTTTCCTGACAGGATTAAGCACTTTTTTCAGATTGGTGGCAAGCGTGGTGACCTTATCAAATTTATCTGTTTTACAAACACAGGATTTGTTGTCAAGGATTTTCAGCAGTTCTTCTTTCTCTTTCCGGATTGGCCCGATGTAATTCAACCAGGCTTTATCTCTTGCTTCAGTAGCTCTCTTGACTGCCTGTTCTTCAATTTGAGCCAATTGATCCTCCCGTGCAATTCCGGAATCTATTATCCATTCCCGCATTTTAATAATCGGATCATATTCGTTCTCCCATTCCAGTCTTTCCTTCGGCTTGTACCTTTCATGAGACCCGGAGGTGGAATGCCCGAGTGGCTGGGTCATCTCCTCAATATGAAACAGAACAGGGATATGGTCCTTCCTGCACCGGGATATTCCTTTTTCAAAAATCTTGCATAATCCCGGGTAATCCCATCCCTTACCTTTGTATATCAGTATTCCCTTGTTATTCTCATCCTCTTCAAATCCTCTCATTACCTCCGATATATTCGATTTGGTAGTCTGGTATTCCTTGGTCACCGATATGCCGTAACCATCGTCCCATACTGCGATGGCCATAGGAACCTGCAATACGCCTGCGGCATTGATAGTCTCAAAGAAGTGTCCCTCTGATGTACTGGCATCACCGATCATCCCGAAAGCAACCTCATTTCCTCCGGCCGATAAATTGGGATAATCTTTGAGGTCCGGATTATTCCGGAATAATTTCGAAGCATATGCCAGCCCTACGAGGCGGGGCATCTGGGCTGCTGTAGGAGACATATCGGAGGCAGAGTTTTTTTGAGTGATCAGATTACACGGTGATCCATCGCTTTTCCGGTTGGGAGTTGAAAAGTGATTGTTCATCAACCTTCCTGAGTTGCCAGGATTATTTTCAGGATCTGTATCCCCGTATAACTGCGCGAATAACTCTTCCGGCTGGCAGATACCTGCCGCAATCATGAAAGTCTGGTCCCTGTAATACCCCGATCTCCAGTCACCGTTCATAAAATGTTTAGCCATGGCAATCTGGGCGACCTCTTTCCCGTCACCAAAAATCCCGAATTTTGCTTTACCTGTAAGTACCTCCTTGCGTCCAAGAATACTGCACAGCCTGCTCAGGTTTGCAATCATGTAGTCATTTAAGACTTCCTGTCTGAATTCTTCATAGGTAAGTTTGGAATTAGTTACTGAATTATGATCCATGGGGGTGTTGTTAAATACAGATCCAGAAGATAGTAAAATTATTTTAATCTGCCGGGATTTTTAGATGGACAGTTCTGTGCCATCCATACTAGCGTCTGAGCAGAAAGAGATGGTCAAAACGAAAGCCGGATGTGGCTGAATGTGTATGGTTGGAAACCGGATACTATACTATTTCATAGCCCCGTTCATCAGGAACCAGATGGTAAAGTTATAGCTGGAGGTTTCTGAATGTGTCCGGTTGGAAACCGAACCTGGAACCGAAAAATGCATGGCAAGAAAAGACCGATTTCCAATCGGACCGGAAACTGAAAACAACCCAGCAGAAAAGTTAACCTCTCTTTTGAATATTTGGGGGATTTCTCAACCAAACGACAAAATACAAATATACTACACCCACACCCCCACTCACACAGACCAATAAACTAGTATACCAATAAACAAATTAACTATTTAACCTCAAAAATATTCCCGCTATTCAGCAGGTCATCCATATTTTTAATGGGAGACTTTTCAGTTGCACGCTCAATCTGGTCATACAGCAGGGTCTCATACACCGTGCAGTCATAGGACCGGATTACACCCATGGCTACAGGATGTTGAGGCAGTGACATCCTGGCTAACATATAATGGAGTGTGTCGTCGGGATCTTTTTCATCGTGGACCAGTATATCATCTATTGTATAACCATTCTCACCAATGGTAACAACTTTAAGATGTACGCCATCAAGTACGAGCCCTTTATTTCGTTCTTTACCAAAGATCATTGGTTTACCATGTTCAAGATATATCTGGTGTTCATCTCTGACCTCTTTGCCGGTTATCTCACTGTGAATCTGGTTGCTGAAAATCACGCAGTTTTGCAGCACTTCCACCAGAGATGTTCCCTTATGCTGGGCCGCTTTGAGGAAGACCTCCCTCATCATTTTCGGTTCTGTATCCACAACCCTGGCATAAAAGGTTCCCTGTGATCCCATCGCCAGTTCCCCGGGGTTAAAAGGATTTTCAATTGTCCCGTAAGGAGAGGTCTTGGTAATACCACCCTTCGGTGTTGTCGGAGAATACTGGCCTTTTGTCAGGCCATATATTTTATTATTAAACAACAGGATATTCATATCGATATTTCTCCGCAGCAGGTGGATGAAATGATTTCCCCCTATGGCCATAAGGTCGCCATCGCCGGTCACCACCCATACATTCAGTTCAGGATTGGCCACCTTGATACCTGATGCGATGGCGGTAGCTCTCCCGTGCATGCCATGGAACCCATAGGTATTGATATAGTATGGAAAGCGGGATGAGCACCCGATTCCCGAAACGAAGACAATATTTTCTTTTTCAACACCCAGTTCAGGCAGGGTGTTCTGTACCGAGTTCAAAACAGCATGACCACCGCAGCCAGTACACCATTTGACCGGATTTGGTACCTTGAAATCTTCCCTGGTCAGGTGTTGTATTGTTCCAGATTCTTCCTTCATGATTGAATTTCATTAAGCAGTTCATTAAACTTATTTTTCAGCTCCCTGATCATAAAAGGTAATCCCTGTATTTTGTTATACTGCAAATAATCATATTCGGGAAACTGAGATCTCAGGTAAGATGCAAACTGACCCAGATTAAGTTCACAGACGATTCTTTTCTTAAAATTTTTCAGCAGTTCCCTGCTGTTTTTCGGGAGGGGATTAATATAATTAAAATGCAAAAGACTGACTTTTTTCCCTTCCTCTCTTATCTCATCCACGGCCGTTACCAGCTCACCATAGGTGCCGCCCCATCCGATAACCAGCAGATCGCCTTCAGGATCGCCGAAGATTTTCTGCAAAGGAATAAAATCAGCAACCTTTTTGACCTTAGCATCCCTTTTTTCAACCATCAACTGGTGATTGATCGGGTCATGCGAAACTTCTCCCGTAACATCAGATTTTTCCAGTCCTCCCACCCTGTGACGCAACCCTTTCTGGCCCGGGATCACCCAGTAACGGGCCAGCTTATCCGGTCTTCGCAGATAGGGGTAGAAGTCAGGATTGTTGTCTTTAAGTGATGGTACTTCAATTCCAGGCATGTCTTTCATACTGGGTATATGCCACAATTCGGAACCATTGGCAAGGTAACCATCTGTCAGAAGAATGACAGGGGTCATATGTTCAATGGCAATCTTACATGCCAGGTAGGCATAATCAAAACAGTTGGCAGGGGTGCTGGCAGCGAGCACAACTACAGGACTTTCACCATTACGTCCATACAGTGCCTGCAACAGGTCACCCTGTTCCATTTTTGTCGGTAGCCCGGTAGAGGGGCCACCACGCTGCACATCAACGATAACAATGGGTAATTCGGTCATTACCGCCAGGCCGATGGCTTCACTTTTGAGTGATAGGCCGGGACCGGAGGTTGTTGTTACACCCAGAAGCCCGGTAAAACTGGCACCGATTGCCGAGCAAATACCGGCAATCTCATCTTCAGCCTGGAAGGATATTACTCCCAAATGTTTCCTTCCGGATATCTCCTGCAGGATTTCTGATGCCGGGGTTATGGGATAGGATCCAAGAAAAAGCCGCTTTCCCGCCTTTTCGGCAGCTGCTATCATACCCCAGGCAGTGGCAACATTTCCGGTAATATTGCGGAACATTCCCTTTTTCTTTCTGGCAGGATTAACCAGGAAGGTTGTTGCAATAGCCTCTATCGTTTCAGCATAATGATAACCTTCCCTCAGGACTTTAATGTTGGCGTTAATAATATCATGCTTACCCCTGAATTTGTTCTTCAGAAAATCCTCGCCAATGACGATATCCCTGTTGAATAACCAGTAAAGAAGGCCGGATACAAACTGATTTTTTGTTTTATCAGCTGTCCGGTTATCCAGTCCAAACTCATGAACAGCAGATCTTGTAAGGCTTGTAATGGGTGCTTTGATAACATTATGTCCTTCAAGGCTGCCATCTTCAAGCGGATCCTCAACATAACCCGCCTTTTTATAAGATTTGCTGTCAAAATTGTCAATATCAATGATGACCGTTGCACCTTCCTTGAGCCATTTCATATTCGCCTTGAGGGCAGCAGGATTCATGGCAACAAGCACATCGGCCTGATCACCGGGTGTCTGCACTTCTTTATGTCCGATGTGAACCTGGAACCCGGAAACACCGGCAATGGTGCCTGACGGAGCCCTGATTTCAGCAGGATAATCAGGGAAGGTAGACAGATCATTTCCCACAAAGGCAGAAGTGTCTGAAAACTGCGATCCTGTTAACTGCATCCCGTCACCTGAATCACCGGCAAATTTTACAACAACATCTTCAAGTTCAACAACTTTTGGTTTATTTGGCATCTGAGTACAATTTTGAATGATCAAATTAATCCTGAAACAACAAGGTTGCAAATTCGATTACCACTTTCCGAATTTCAGGGCAGACTTGCCCGGTGACCTGAAGCATCCATATAAATCATTTATAATCAATATTTTATCGCAACATAGCCGGTTCCAGAAATAATAAAATGCATATAATGGATTATATGCATTATGACTGAATTCCCCCCCACCATCATGAATATTCGGATTTTGCGATAAAATTAACCATTTTCATTAACCTTCCCGGCAAATCTTTTTATTTTTTTAAACATAAAATCAATGATTGTTGATATGATAAACGTTTACTGAAATGCTATTTCTTCTGGCAGGCAAGGAATGCAAAAATTATCTTATTATTTCCAGATATTTATCTGTTCCAGGTGTATATTTTCTTCAAAGAACATCCTGGATATCTTCTCAAAATATTCTGTATAATCTGACACAAAGAATTTATGAACGGGGCTTCCCCTGCTCCTCATTAACCCGTTCGATTGAAGATATTCCCTGACAGGTACTGCAACCATCTGGCCTGAATCGATGATTTCGACCTCGAAATTGAAAAATTTTTCAATCTGCCGTTTGATAATAGGATAATGTGTACAGCCTAGTATCAGGGTATTAATTCCTTTCAGGGACGGGTGTGACAGGTATGCCCTTATAATGGCGTTGCTAATATCATCATAAATAAACCCTTCCTCTATCATCGGGACGAGCAGTGGGGTTGACAGGGCAACCACCTCAAGCCCGGGGATCTCTTCACCCAGCTTTGTCTGATAGGTGCCGCTGTTTATCGTTCCTTTTGTACCGATCACTCCCACTGTTCCTTTGACCTGGCTGGCGGACAGATACTGGACGACCGGATCGATAACATTGAAAACAACCGCCCTGTCACCTACATGTTGTGTTACCTGTTCATAAGCACTGGCCGAAGCAGTATTACAGGCAATCAACAGAACCTTACAGTTATAACCCAGCAAAAAATCAGCTATTCGTGTAGAATAGTACTGAACTGAATCTCTTGATTTGTCTCCGTATGGCAGATGAAAGGTGTCGCCGAAATATATTATCTGTTCATCCGGCAACTGGTTCTGAATGGCATGTGCAACAGTTAGTCCGCCGACACCTGAATCAAATATGCCAATTGGCTGGTCTTTCTT
>LJUQ01000237.1 GCA_001304505.1 Bacteroides sp. SM23_62_1 | reverse complement strand
CCAACATCCCAACATCCCAATATTCTAACATTCCAATTCCAATCAATCGTATGATTTAGTAATATTGCATTGAGACAACCTCGAAATGAGAATCACTCTTTTATACACTGGAAAAACGAAAAAGGATTTTGTAAAGGAAGGTATTCAAACCTATTCTGAAAGGATAAGCCGTTATATTCCTTTTAAGATTGTTGAGATTCCTGATCCGAAATATGCAGGGAAGCAATCTGAAGCAGTTATGAAAGAGAAGGAGGCTGAACTGATTCTGAAATACCTGTCAAAGGATGACTTGGTTGTTATTCTTGACGCACGCGGCAGAATGATTTCATCAGAGCAATTTGCAGAATACATAGAAGAAAAAGCCGTTAGTTCCACCAGGCATCTTATATTTATAATTGGTGGAGCATATGGTTTTAATGATCGAATATATAACCGGGCTGATGATATCATTTCCCTTTCGAAAATGACTTTTTCCCACCAGATAACCAGGATTGTTTTCCTGGAGCAGCTCTACAGGGCATTTTCTATCATAAGAGGAGAACCATATCATCATGGTTGAGGAAGTTTGATTAATTTTACAAAAAAGTATTTAATTTCTGCCTGTGCATTCAAGTAAACCATATATAAGGCATTTTATCCTTCTAGCAATCTCACTGGCATTATTTTTTTTCGGGATTTTATCAAACGAATTATCTTTTTATTCATTAAGGCAATATACATTACATAAAAGATTCCAGGAGGATTTATATGCAAAGGAATTTCAGCTTGACGACCTGCTGGATAACATGGAGGAGAAATTCATCCATTTTGATGTTCAAAAATTTTTTACGGATTTTACTGAACAGGAACTTAATACATTATCCAAAGAGGGTATATTACTTTTTGTATATAAAAATGACACCCTCAATTTCTGGTCAGACAATTCACTCCCGATCGATTTACCATATGATGATCATTTGTTCAGCGGCCCAGCTTTCTTTCTGTCAAACGGATGGTTTCTCAGGAAAGAAAAAATATTCGATGAAGTAAGGGTAATCGGTCTTCTGCTTATTAAGAAAGTATATTCGTATGAGAACAAATTCCTGAAAAATGAATTCAATTCCGATTTTCTTCTTCCTGCTGCAACAAAAATTATCAATGATCAGAATTCACGTTTCCCTGTCTATAATTCACTTGGGGACTATCTTTTTTCACTTGATTTCAGAGAGATTGAAAAATACAGCAGATTCCATCTGTATTTTGCACTGATATGCTTCCTGGCAGGAATATTATTATTTATGCTGTCCCTCAGGTTTATTCTGAGTTCAATTGAAGAGCAGAAAAAGAAAAATACGGGGATTTTCCTGTTTACCATAATCCTTATACTTCTGGATGTATTACTGGTAAAAATGAAAATACCTCCCCATCTTTCCTCTCTTAAATTATTTTCACCTGCTAACTATGCTGCATCAGAATGGTTCCCTTCTCTCGGACATTTATTTATCTCTTCCTTTATGATATTTTTCCTTTCCTATACTTTTTACCATGAATTTCACCTGTCAGAAAAATATTTACAGGGTAAAAAAACGATCAGGCAGCTTTTCATGCTGTTATATATCGTCTTACTTGCCATTTATTACCAGGCAGTTGTATCCATAATATATAGTCTGATTGTTCACTCAAGCATCACGTTTGAAACTTATAAGGTTCTGAGTATCAATATACATACATTGACAGGGCTGCTCATCATTGCATTTTTGTTCACAACACTGGCGCTGATGGCAGATAAATTCATGTCGATATTCCATCCTGAGCCTTCCAATCGTAATTTATTCATTTATGCCTTATTATTTGGAATTCTGACAGGACTGGCAAATGTGGTAACATCCGTACCGTTTGATATTGTTGCTACTCTCTTTGGAGTAATCATATTAATGGTAATGGCAATCAGCAGATACAGAAAAAATTTCCAATACCGCTATTCCACTTTTGTACTGCTGGTGCTCCTGTTCAGCATGCTAACAGTTTATCAGGTAATGCATTATTCAGCCGCAAAGCAAAGAGAAACAATGAAAGTACTGGCTGTTGACCTTTCTACTGAGCGTGATCCAATTGCAGAATTATTACTCGAAGAAATGGAAGACACCATTGCAAAAGATAAGATCCTGACAGAAATGATTTTTGATCAGTATATTGATGTTCAGGTTATTTATGATTATCTCGTCAGGTATTATTTCAACGGGTTCTGGGAGAAATACGATCTTCAGTTTACGATCTGCAGTCCCTTTGACAGTGTATACGTAGAACTTCCTGAAGACAGGTTTTATCATTGTTATGATTTTTTTGACGATCATATAGCGACCTATGGAATCCGTATACCGGATTCCAGGTTTTACTTCATCGATAATCTGAATGGAAGAATCAGCTATTTTGCCCCGTTTGATTATTATACCCCCGATAGTCTTTTCATCCTGACAATGTTTCTTGAACTGGATTCAAAAACAATCTCGATGGAACTGGGATATCCCGAGTTACTTCTTGCAAGCAGGCCGGGAGAAATCCTCTCCAGTGAGTATTCATATGCCAAATATCATATGAATGAATTGATAACACAGACCGGGACCTATACTTACAGTCTGAGGAGTGATTTATATACTGCAAGAGAAGAGGAGTTTGAGTATATAAGGATGGATGGTTATAATCATTTAATATATAATATTGATGATGAAAACACGATTATTCTCAGCCATGTACAACTGAAAATTCTGGATGTATTAATAACCTTCACCTATATATTCATATTCTTTTACCTGTTAATTACAATAGACCTGTTAATTGTAAATATACCTTTCTATCAGAGAAGTATCAGGTTAAATATCAAGAACAAGCTCCAGTATTCCATGATAGCGATCCTTGTATTTTCATTACTGATGATCGGAGGCACTACGATTTATTTCAGTGCCCGGCAATATAAACAAATGCAATTTGAAAGCCTCAGTGAAAGGATCCAGTCGGTATATATCGAGCTTATTCACAAACTTGCCTATGAGACAGATCTTCAATGGGGGTGGCAATCAGACCCTTATCAGAGTCTTGATGAACTTCTAAGGAAATTCTCCAATGTCTTTTATACGGATATTAATCTATATGATCCCGAGGGAAACATTCTGGCTACTTCCAGGCCGGAGGTTTTTCAACGGGGACTTCTCGGCACAAAAATTAATCCGGCTGCTTACAGGGAGCTGGTTATAAACAGCCGAAATGAGTTTGTACATGAGGAGCGTATCGGGTCGTTAAAGTATTTATCGGCCTATGTGCCGTTCATGAATAATCAGAATAAGCTGCTGGCCTATCTGAACCTGCCCTATTTCACCAGGCAGGATGTGCTGACCCGGGAAATATCAAACCTTGTGGCAGGTATCATCAATTTTTATGTCATCCTGATAACACTCAGTATTATCCTGGCAGTTTTTCTTTCCAATAAGATCACTCAACCACTCAGGATGATACAGGAAAAGATCAGCACATTTACCCTTGGAAAGATAAACGAAAAAATTTCATATGATGCCGAGGATGAAATTGGCAGTCTGGTTCGTGAGTATAATCATATGGTTGAAGAATTGGCCAGAAGTGCCGAACTACTTGCCAGGTCAGAGAGGGAGTCGGCATGGCGTGAAATGGCAAAGCAAATTGCCCATGAAATTAAAAATCCCTTAACACCGATGAAATTAAGTGTTCAGCATCTGCAAAGGGCCTGGCAGAATCATTCAGAAGACAGGGAAAAGAACCTGGAAAAGATCACGGCAACATTAATTGAACAAATTGACGAATTATCTTCCATTGCAAATGAGTTCTCAAATTTTGCCAAGATGCCCAGGGCCAATAATATTAAACTTGATATCAAAGAAAGGATAAACGATATTATCAGCCTTTTTATCAATACTGAAGGATTTGAGTTTAAAACAGTATTTAAAAGCAGGGGAAAAACCTTCATTCTGGCAGATAAGGAACAGATATCAAGGGTATTTATTAACCTGATAAAAAATGCCGTACAATCTATCCCGGAGGACAGGAAAGGATTGATCACAGTTGAGCTGGAAAGCAGCAATGATTTTGCCATTGTTAAAATCAGGGACAATGGGAAAGGAATCCCGGAAGATCTCGGTGATAAATTGTTTGAACCCAACTTCACAACAAAATCAAGCGGCATGGGAATGGGGCTTGCAATTGTGAAAAGTATTATTGAAAATGCTAAGGGAGAAATTAGCTATGAAACAATCCCGGGAAAGGGGACTACATTTATAGTCAGGTGGCCGCTGTATAAAGAAGGATGAATGATGAAGTGTGTAACCCCGGTTGTAAACCGGGGGGATTTAGTATATTGGTATATTAGTATATTGGTGTGTGTGGGTGGTGGGTTGGGGTGTGGTTAGTTCTGCAGGTTGTTATCCTGCAGATGAGTATAATCTGGATGATACGGGTAACCCCGGTTGTAAACCGGGGGATTCAGTTTATTGGTATATTGGTATATTAGTATATTGGTATATTTGAATAAAGCATGATAGAATTCCAGTATAATTCTATCAAATTTATGTACGATTCGATCAATGATAAAACTACGATTACTAACTTATGGATACAAACAATAAGAAAAGAGAAATTCCATTAATCAGCAGGTTCCCTTCTGCACAGAGGTTTTCATTTTTCCTGTTGGCCATTATCCTGGTTTTTTTTATTCTTATCCAGGCCAGGCTTTTCCTCTATCCCATTGCAGTAGCAATACTTTTTACATATTTTCTTTATCCTGTTGCCAACTGGCTTGAAAAACACAAGATCCCTAGGATAATAGCAATTTTGATCAGTCTTATCTTGCTGCTGGGGATTATAGGTGCAGCCGGGTTGTTTATTTACAGGAAAATTGGTGGTTTCCTGGCTGATCTTCCGGAATTCAGATCCAAAGCATTAAACAACATTGACATTCTTGAGTTACAGATAGGGCAATTATTTGGAATTCAGGACCTGAGTATTGCAACCATTTTAAAGGAACGTGTGGCCGGGCTTTTTGACGTCGGCAGTGATTTTTTAAACAAAGCTTTTACGGCAACGACAGGAACAATATTCAGGCTTGGTATTTTACCTGTTTTTATTTTCCTCTTCCTGTACTTCAGAACGAAAATCGCCTATTTTATACTTAAGCTTGTTTCAGCTGATAAACAGATGGTTACCCTGAAGGTTCTGAGGGAAGTGTCAAAAGTTGCTTCCAGGTATATGGGAGGGATGATAACGGTTGTGGTAGTCCTATGCATCGTCAATTCCTCCGTATTATACCTGATAGGAATAAAATATGCAATCATCCTGGGTGTTATAGCAGGTATCTGGAGCTTTATCCCTTATTTTGGAACAATCATAGGGTATTCAATCCCCTTTGTTTTTGCGTTGCTTACCGGTGACTCACCTAATATGGCACTGAAGGTATTGCTTGTTTATGCAATTGTCCATTTCTGTGAAAATAATATCCTAACCCCGAACATTGTGGGCTCTTATGTTAACCTGAATGTCTTTGTGATCATACTTGGTATGATTTCAGCCGGAATGGTCTGGGGCTTACCGGGGATGTTTGTTATTGTTCCTTTCCTGGCCATGGTCCGGGTTATGTGCGAACATGTGGAATCGCTCCACGCTTATGTATATCTCCTGGGAACGAAGGGAGTAAGGAAGCATGCCCTGACAGCGGAAAATATCAATAAATTTATTCAGAGGATAAGAACCAGGAGGACGCGATAAGTAGAAGGTTGCAAGGGAAGAAGATCGCAGTGTAACAGGGTTACAGGGTTGCAAGGCCACAGGATCGTAAGGTTGTAAAGTCTCAGGATTGCAATGTTACAGGGCCGCAAAGTCAAAGGTGAATTGCATTGTTACATGGTCACTGGGAAGAAAGGACACAAGGAAACAGGGTTACAAGGAAGAGAACAGTAACAGCTGTGAGAATGATTTAAATCCACGATTTCAATCGTGGGTCATCAAGCCATAAAAACAATTATTGCACCAGTCACCCCCCTGTGTCCCTCCTCTCTCCTGAGAGAGGAGGGTCAGAGGTGAGTACGAAAGAGTTGACAAAATTTTAACAGAAAATTTAAATTTCTGAATAACTTTCTATATTTCAGGAAGGTTTATTATTTTTAGAGGTATATTTTACATTTCGAAAAGGTGATACCGGCCATACATAGGGTATTTCAGTATTTGTTCTTCTCTCTTTTAATGTTTCTTCTGTTTACTCCTACAGGTGAAGCCCAGAAAGTGATTAATGAATATTCGAGGATTCTCAGCATTCAGAATGCTGATACTACGGATGTTGATAGTGTTCAAGTAAGTGATACCAGCATTTTTGAACCCGGTGATACAGTGTTGTTTATAGAGATGAAAGGAGTGCAAATTTATGATCCTTTTACTCATCCGGGTTTTCCAACATTCTGGGGAACCATTTATAACAGAAATAATATAGGCATTTATAATATTCTGCTGATCAATAAAGTATCCAATAATTATGTCATATTTACGACAAATTTGAGAAAGCTCAATCCAATGAAGCCCGGTGAAGTTTGCCAGCTGGTCAAGATCCGAGGTGGGAAAACTGTTTATGAAGTGAACGAACCACATACCTGTAAAACCTGGGATCCCGTGACAGGGGCCGGTGGTGTTTTTGCCCTCATTGCGGGAAGGAAAATAGTGCTGAATAATGTGATAGATGTAACCGGTAAAGGTTTCCTGGGAGGTGATCCGGATTCCTCGACAACAGACTATTTTGAAGGCTCCTGTTCAGGAGCTATAGACGGATTTCACCTGGAGTCTCATGTTGACAGTTCGGGAAGAAAGGGTGAAGGTATTGTATATGAGGGCTATCCATATGTGCGTGGTAATTGGTTTTCCGCAAATTCAGGTGGTGGAGGCAATGGCAAATACAGTGGGGGAGGTGGTGGAGGAAACTTTGGTAAGGGTGGGAATGGTGGTAAGGAATCTCAAAGTTGTTCTCCTTATGATAATCTATCTGGAACGGGATATTTTTTAGATAATTTTTATGATAACTCAGGACTGTCAAAGAACAGAATAATTATGGGAGGTGGGGGAGGAACCAGCACACAGAATCCGGACAGTTTGAGATATGCCACAAAAGGGGGGAACGGGGGCGGTATCATTATCCTGATC
>LJUQ01000236.1 GCA_001304505.1 Bacteroides sp. SM23_62_1 | reverse complement strand
AGGATGACTTTTTTATATCATCATGATACTTCAAAGATAGTTGGTTATGATATGTATCTGTGGGATGTCGGGAAAGAAAAGACATCAAAAATAATTGATACACTTTCAACAGGTATGCCTGCCGGGTGGGGTATTAGCAAACACGGTAATGTGTGGTTCTCGGAAGATGGTGCAAAACTTTTTTTTGGCACTGCTCCAAAACCAGTACCTGAAAAGAAAGATACCTTGCTGGATGAGGAAAAATATCGCGTTGATATCTGGAACTGGCAGGATACCCTGCTTCAGCCAATGCAAAAAAAGAGGTTGAGCAATGAAAAAAGACGTAATTACCTGGCAGTCTATCATTTGAAGGAGGGTAAAATGATTCAGCTGGCTGATGAACTTATTCAGGAAACAAGAACCCTCCATAAAGGTATTGGTAATGTTGTTTTGGGTTATGCGTGGAAACCTTATGCAAAGTTGAGTTCATGGGAGGCGTCCAGGTATCAGGACGTATATATTATCAACATGGAAACAGGTGCAAAGGAGCTGGTATTGGGGAAGAAATCCTCCTTTGTTGATTTGTCCCCAAATGGTAAATATCTTTTATGGTATGAAGAAAATGATAGCAGCTGGTATGCTCATGATATTGCTAAAGATAAACTGATCTCACTGACCCGCTATATACCGGTAAATTTCTACAATGAAAAATTTGATGAGCCGAATGAACCTGGTCCATACGGTCTTGCTGGCTGGTCTGGTGATGACAGATATGTCTATATCTATGATCGGTATGATATATGGAAGATAGATCTTACAGAGAAATATAAACCTCTTAATCTTACGAATGGCTTTGGGAGAACTACCCAAACCCAGTTTCGATACCAGAAAATTGACAGGGATGCATATTTCATTTCACTGAAAGAGCCTATGCTGATAAGAGGCTTTAATGAGGTTTCCAAAGAATCAGGATTTTACTCGGCGAGTCCTTTACTGCAGGACAATACTGCTTTATTGGTTTCCGGTCCGTATAGCTTTCGATCCCCGGTTAAAGCAAAATATGCTGACGTGTTAATCTGGTCATGTGGTAATTTCAGGGACTATCCCGAATTATATACCGGAGATATGAAGTTTTCCAGCTACCGTAAAATTTCTAATACCAATCCTCAATCAATTAATTATTTATGGGGAGATGCACGGCTGGTACACTGGATATCTTTTGAAAATGATTCTCTTGATGGTATCCTTTACACGCCTGAAAACTTGGAACCTGGGAAAAAATATCCCATGCTTGTATATTTCTATGAAAAGATGTCATCAAATCTTTTCAGTTATCAGATACCCTCACCAAGTCGTTCTACGATAAATTTCCCATACTGTGTAAGTAATGGATACATTGTTTTTGTTCCGGATATTAAATACACAAATGGGTATCCAGGAAAAAGTGCTTATAACTGTGTTGTAAGCGGAACCATGGCCATGCTTGATCAATTTGATTTTATTGACAGGGATCATATAGGTATTCAGGGACAGAGCTGGGGAGGATACCAGGTAGCTTACCTGATAACCTGCACCAACCTGTATGCTGCTGCTATGGCAGGAGCACCGGTTTCAAACATGACCAGTGCATATGGAGGTATACGGTGGGGTACAGGCATGAGCAGGATGTGGCAGTATGAGGAATCGCAGAGCAGGATAGGAGGGACATTGTGGGAAAAGACGGACCTTTATCTCGAAAATTCTCCACTTTTTAGTGCCCCTGATATTGGTACTCCTGTCCTTATTATGCATAATGATAACGACGGAGCTGTTCCCTGGTATCAGGGTATTGAGTTTTTTGTTGCCTTGCGGCGCCTCAACAAACCTGCCTGGATGCTTGTATATAATAATGAAGAGCATAATCTGACAAGATGGTCTAACCGTCTTGACCTGAGCATAAGGATGATGCAGTTTTTTGATCATTATCTCAAAGGCGCTCCGGCACCGGGATGGATGGTAAGTGGTATTCCTGCAATGGAAAAGGGAATGAATAATGGCTACAGGCTTCAGGAAGAATAATGACTAAGGTAAGATAGAAATATCGAAATGAATAAAGTCGAAATCCGAAGCAAAGATGAAAATCGAAATAAGAAAAAAAGACAATGGCAACTCCCCAATGGTATTCGGGGACTAAAATCGTAATATGAAAATCGTGAATCGTGAGTCATAAGAGGTGAACAAAAAAAAATAGACAACAGACAACCCTGAATTTCTGCAATCAGCCTCAGGCTGATGCATAGAGATTCGAGGATCCTCGGGATGGTAACGGAATTAAAGATTCCGACCATTTCGGGACAGACAACAGATAACAGGGATGCTAAAACTGATATCCAAAAATAAGACCTTCATTATCCCCTATGTTCTGATTCTGATTACAGGACTGATTTTCATTTTGCTTTATTCAAAAGCTGAAATTCATCTCTTCATCAACAGGTTCCATTCCCCTCTGTTCGATACAGTTTTCAGGTATATTACTCATTTAGGATCCGGCATTGCCGCGGCAGTTATAGCTATCTTCCTGTTGTTTGCAAAGATTCGTTACAGTATTATTTTATCTCTATCAGCAATCACTTCAGGAATAATCGTTCAGCTTTTGAAAAGATTTGTATTTCCAGGCCTGGAGCGTCCGGTGATTTTTTTTAGAGATCTGGCAGAATTATATGTTATCCAGGATATTAACCTGCATGCCCATTACAGTTTTCCTTCCGGACATTCAGTGACTGCTTTTATTATCTTCGGAACAATCGCTTTTATATCAGAATGGGAATCTGTTAAGGTTATAACTCTTTTAGCAGCTATCATCGTTTCGTTTTCAAGGGTTTATCTCTCACAGCACTTTCTGGGTGATATTTTAGCCGGATCCGCTTTGGGAATGTTAGTCCTCATATTTTTTTATTGGTATTTTCATATCCTCAAAATAAATTGGATTAATCAATCTATTCAAAATTCTTTCAGATCTGCCAGGAAATGAAATTTTTTAAAAGGCCTTTTGTAGCTGAAATAATAATTTTAATTGCAGGAGCACTGCTGTTTATTCCTTTCCTGGGTGGTGTACATTTGTTTGATTGGGATGAAATAAACTTTGCTGAATCGGCCCGTGAAATGATCGTCACAGGTGATTACCTTACGGTGCAAATCAATTTTCAACCTTTCTGGGAAAAACCACCACTGTTTATCTGGATACAGGTAATTTCTATGAAGATATTCGGGATCAATGAATTTGCTGCACGTTTTCCGAATGCCATTTGTGGTATTCTTACCCTGCTATTGTTGTTTCGGACAGGAAAGAAGGTTTATGACGAAGCCTTTGGTGCACTATGGGTACTGGTATATGCCGGTTCAGTTTTACCATTTTTCTATTTTAAATCGGGCATTATAGATCCGTGGTTTAACCTGTTTATTTTTGCAGGACTACTGCATTTCATATATTTCCTTGGTGAGGAGAATCTGTCAAGACGCTGGCTCTATCTGGCCCTCTCAGCAGGTTCTATCGGTCTGGCAATTCTGACAAAAGGTCCTGTTGCATTGCTCCTTTTTGGAGTGACAGCAGGAATCTACTGGATTCTGAATAGATTTCGAATGAAAATCAACATTGTACAAATACTTGTATATCTTGTTATTCTAAGTGTGATTGGAGGGCTCTGGTTCATAATACAGGCAATTATTGGTCATTTTGATGTTGTAAAAGATTTTTTCATCTATCAGGTGCGGCTGTTAAAAACACAAGATGCCGGTCATGGAGGATTTTTCCTTTATCATGTGATAGTCCTCTTTATCGGTGTTTTCCCCGCATCTGTCTATGCTTTGAAAGGGCTTCGAAGAAGTTATTATGATGATCCTTTTCAGAAAAGAGTAAAATTCTGGATGATCATATTATTTTTTGTGGTTCTTCTTATTTTTTCTATTGTACGTACAAAAATTGTCCATTATTCATCTTTATGTTATCTGCCTTTGACATTTCTGGGTGCTTATGTAATCAGCAAAGTACTCAGGGACAGGATTCAGAGCTACAGGTGGTTGAACGGGATATATTATTTTATAGGTATGTTATATGGTTTTATCGCAATTGCTTTACCCTTTGTAATGATGAAAAGGGAGTGGATTATACAGAAGGGATGGATTAAAGATGAGTTCGCGGCAGGGAATCTCCAGGCATCTGTCACCTGGTCGGGTTATGAAGCCATATCCGGAATTATATTTATTTCTGGTATTATATTCATCAGCATACTCTTTAGAAAGAACCGGAAATTGGCCTTTATTTCCATATTTACCAATATGATTGTATTTATTGTGATGAATTTGCTCATCCTAACACCAAAAGTAGAGCAGTATAGTCAGAACGCATTGATTGAATTCTGTAAGGAAAAACAAACTGAAGATTGTTATGTGGAAACCCTTGGTATGAAGAGTTATGCCCACCTGTTTTATACAGATAAGCAGGTGCCCCTGAATAAAAATTCATTTAACCTCGATTGGTTACTAACCGGGAATATAGATAAGCCTGTATATTTTATTCTGAGGAACCGTTCATCTGAGGTATACAGGGAAGCGTATCCCTATCTCATGCTCTACCGTGAAAAAAATGGTTATGTCTTCCTGAAGCGTGAAACGCAGTAATTAAATAAACCCGGCCCATGATAGAGAAAAAAAGAATAGCTGTTGTTTTACCTGCATATAATGCTGAAAAAACTCTTGAAGCAACCTTCAGGGAAATTCCCGGGGATATCGTTGATCATGTTATCCTGGTTGATGACAGGAGCAGTGACCGTACCCTGGAGGTTGCCAGAAATCTTGGTATAGAATATATCATCGAACATGATCAGAATAAAGGATACGGTGGAAATCAAAAAACCTGTTATAATATAGCTCTGGAGATAGGGGCAGATATAATTGTAATGTTGCATCCCGATTATCAATACACACCCAGGCTCATTCATGCTATGTGTTATTTAATTGCCGATGGAGTATATAAAGTGGTACTTGGATCCCGTATTCTTGGCAAAGGCGCACTGAAAGGTGGTATGCCGGTTTATAAATATGTTTCGAACAGAATCCTTACATTCATTCAGAACCTTATGATGAACCAGAAATTATCTGAATACCATACAGGTTACAGGGCATTTGATGCAGAAGTACTAAGGGTAATTAATTATCATTCAAATTCCGATGATTTTCTCTTTGATAACCAGATGATTGCCCAGATATTCTGGGCCGGGTATGAAGTTGCAGAAATTACCTGTCCCACTAAATATTTTGAAGGCGCATCCTCCATTAATTTTATCAGAAGTGTAAGATACGGTATTGGAGTTGTGTGGATTTCATTGTTATATTTTCTGGCTAAGCTTGGAATATATAAATCAAAAATTTTCCGGAAAAAATAAATTATCTCTACATTTGAATTCAAGTCAATGATTTTGTTTTGTCGGAATTAGAAATTTGATTATAAGATACTTATCTTTGATTACCGTTCGTCCATGGAGATGTATCCAATTGCAAAATCTGTTGAACTTATGCTTGCGTAAAGTAGAAAAGTAAAATAATGTATTAAACAAAAATTAAAAGAATTGATAATCAGAACCAGGTCATATCCCCGTGCTGCTTTACTTGGTAATCCATCGGACGGTTATTTTGGAAAGACAATTGCTTTTCCATTTGATAATTTTAGTGCGGAAGTTACCCTGTTTGAAACACCGGAACTTGAAATTGTGCCGGCAGAATATGATACAAACGTCTTTGATAGTATTGATGACCTTGCCCGGGATGTAAAGCTTTATGGTTATTATGGCGGGATAAGACTGCTGAAAGCTGCCGTTAAGAGATTTCATGATTATTGTATGGAAAAGGATTTAAAGTTAGGTGATCAGAACTTTACCATCCGTTATAAGTCTGATATTCCATATAAACTGGGCCTGGCAGGATCGAGTGCCATAATTACAGCATGCATTAAAGCTCTTATGATTTTTTATGGGATTGAAATCCCAAAGCCAATCCTGGCGAACCTGGTTTTATCGGTAGAAGTAAATGAACTTGAAATATCAGCAGGCCTGCAGGACAGGGTTATCCAGGCTTATGAATCACCGGTTTACATGGATTTTAATAAAGATTTGATGGACAGGCAGGGATGGGGTGATTACGTACCCCTTCAAGCTGATCTGTTTAAACATCTGTATATTGCATATCGGACTGATCTGGCTGAGGGATCTGAGGTTGTCCATAATAATTTCCGTGAAAGATATCATTTTAATGATCCGGCGGTGCTGAATGCCATAAGTGAATGGATTGAGCTTACGGAAAAAGGAATGGTTGCCCTCGAAAATGGTGATTTTGATAAACTTACAGCCTGTATCAACAGGAATTTTGATATCAGGCGATCGGTCATGAACATTTCAGAAACAAATGTTGCAATGATTGAAGCAGCCAGAAGTATTGGGGCAAGTGCTAAATTTACCGGATCAGGTGGAGCCATCATTGGCACTTATGCAAATGATGAGATGTATGATGAGCTAATACAAATCCTGGGAAAGATGAATATCCATGTACTTAAGCCATCAATTGTGAAAATATCATAATTCAGAACACTTTTAACATCTAAATCCCATATATTGAAATTTTGATTAATGAAGTGATGCATTGAATAGCAGCACCTCAATAATAATGTGTATTAATTAACGCCTTATGCTATTGAAAAAGCAAAGTAATTGAATTATATATTGATTTGCAGAGCCGCACTGCGGCGCAGCTCTGCAAATTTCTCATTATTAATATCTTCGGTTTAATCACACAATGCATTATCAGTTAAAGATTTTAATTACACTAACAGAATAATCAGGATATATGTGTATTAAAAAAGCAGTTATACCAGCAGCAGGCTTTGGCACCAGATTTCTACCGGCAACAAAATCTCAGCCAAAAGAGATGTTACCTATTGTTGATACACCAACTATTCAGTATGTTGTTGAAGAGGCTGTTGAGGCCGGTATTACCGACATATTGATGATCATTGGAAAAGGTAAACGGGCAATAGAAGAGTATTTTGACAGAAGCTTTGAACTTGAACAACAATTGATTGAAAGTCAAAAGCTTGATGAACTGAAAAAGATCCAGGACCTGACAAGGCTTGCGGATATTCATTTCGTCTGGCAGAAGGAATTAAGAGGTCTTGGGGATGCAATCCGATATGCATACCATCATGTTAATGGTGAACCATTTGCTGTGCTTCTGGGTGATACATTAATTG
>LJUQ01000235.1 GCA_001304505.1 Bacteroides sp. SM23_62_1 | reverse complement strand
GCCTCAAGGCAACAGGAGATTATAACAATGCTCTAATAAATTATCAAAAATCCCTTGAATCCTCCCGGGGGCTTCATCCGTCCCAGGTCATGAAATCCTATCATTACCTGGCTTCAACTTTTTCTGCTATGGGACAGACAGATAAGGCAAAGGTCTGGTACGATAAATTAATCGATGATGGTATCAGGTTTTATGACCGTGAAGATTTATTGCTGGCTTATAATTATCTTTCTTATGGCAACTTTTTACTCAATATTGGAGAAAGTGATGCTTCCCTTAAGTATTTCAGCATGGCATTAGAAGTCAGGATAAATAAACTTGGGGAGAAACATTACCTGACTGCTGAAGCTTATCGTTATATTGGCCTTTATTATGTTAATAAAAATGATTATTTAAAAGCACTTGAAAACTACCAGAAAGCACTGATATCTGTTTCAGACGAATTTAGTTCGCATGATTATACCACCAATCCGGTTATTACAGATAACATTAATCTTCTCCACTTACTTCAGATTATGAAGGAAAAAGGGATGGTACTTGAGCATTTAGATGAAGAAGGGGGCCAGGAAGCTGTCATTTCTCTATATCTTCAGGTTTCTTATGAAAGTTACAAACTTGCAGCAGAAGTGATTTACAGGATGCATAATGACTGGCTGACGGAAGAAAGCAGGCTGTATCTGGCGGAAAATGAAAGGGAGACATTACTTTCATTAATCAGGGTTTCACTTCAGATGTATGAGCTTTCCGGAGCAGAGGATTATCTCAAAACAGCTTTTGAAACAGCTGAAAACATGAAGTATTCCACACTTCTGGCTATTCTGCGTGATCAGGTAGCACTTGAAACGGGTGATGTGCCGGAAGGTTTGCAGAATCTTGACAGGAAGTTCAGATTGCAACTGGCAGCCTATAAGAACCTTGTTGCACTGGAGAGAGATAATGCAGAACCCGATTCAATCAAAATCAACAACTGGAATATTAAAATCAATGAACTCTCAAGTCAGAGAAGAGGTTTAATCCGGCAGCTGGGGAAAAGATACCCGGATTATTACAGCATAAAGTATCATTCCAGCATTATGAACGACAGAAATGTACGGAACAGGCTCAAAGAGGATGAAATAATCCTTGAATATGTTTTAGCTGACAGCATATTAATCACTTTCATACTGGAAAAGGATAGAATAAACTATGAAAGGATTATGATCGATAATACATTTTACAGGAATGTTGAAAAAGTGAACAATTTTATCCGGACTGATTATTTCAATACCACTGCCCAGGGTATTTCAGACTATTTCAGATCCGCTGCAGATCTTTATGAGGTTTTGTTGGGCAGGCATAATATTCCGGAGAATAAGAGATTGATAATCATTCCTGATGGATTATTAGCATACCTTCCGTTTGAGATCCTGCTTTACCGGTCAGTGGAGGGCAAAGTTTATGATTTTGGTGAACTTCCCTATGTGATCAGGCGAAATCCTTTAAGTTATGCATATTCAGCATCACTGAATTATCATTCAGATTTAAGGAGAATAAGGGCAAGAAAGGGACTCCTTGCCTTTGCCCCATCGGATCCGCAGAGTATAAAACGGGATACATCCATTGTGAGGGATACACCTATTGACAGGCATTTGTTGCAGCCACTGGAGGGTTCAGAAAAAGAAGTACGGGCCCTTATTAATATTGTCGGGGGTGATTTAAAGATTGGTGAAGATGCCAGCGAATACAGTTTTAAAGAAATGGCATCAAAATACCGAATCCTTCATCTTGCAATGCACACTTTCGTGGATGATGAAGATCCATTATATTCAAAGCTGGTTTTTTCAGGGGAAAATGAAGGAAATGAAGATGGCTTCCTGAATGTTTATGAGATATATAATCTGAAACTGAATGCCAGCATGGTTGTCCTCAGTGCATGTAATACCGGAACCGGAATGGAAAGAAAAGGTGAAGGAATCATGAGCCTTGCCAGGGCATTTTTTTATGCAGGAATACCTGATGTTATAATGACACTCTGGACAGTGGGTGATGAATCAGGCGGTAAGCTCATGATAGATTTCTATCAGGATCTTGCCAAAGGGAATTCCAAGGATGTAGCATTAAGAAATGCTAAACTGACTTTCTTAAGGGAAGCTGATCCGATAACCCGTCATCCCTATTACTGGTCAGGATATATTATTGTGGGAGACCAAAGCCCAATATTTATTTCAAGGACAAGGAAATATATGATTATCGGGGGGATTATCATACTTGTTGTTCTCGGATTCCTTTATAAAAACAGGCTGGTGAAAAAGGGTAAAGAGAAGAAAGGCTTACAGGCTTTTTAATAGAGTTTTCACTGTTTTTTTAAAATGACTATCCTGCCGGGCAGAGATAAGAAGAAGTTCATCTTTCGCAAGTTCCGGTTTATTCAGTTTTATGTAACATAATCCCCTGTACCAGTTTCCATAAATACTCAAAACAGGATCATCATCCAGGTTATTAAATGCCAGGATGGCATTATCAAACTGCTTAAGTTCCATAAGACAAATCCCTTTCAATAAATATATCGCATTATTCATTTCCGATTCCTGAGGAATCTGGTTAAAATATGTCAGGGCCATACCAAAGTTGGCCTGTTGATATTCAGATAGTCCCAGATGGTAAAGATCCTTTGCCGTACCGTTTAAATCTCTGATTAAAAGATCTGCTGGATAGGGTTGATAGAATTTTTCATACACAGTTTCGAGATTAGTAACGGAAGACCTGGTAAATAACAGGGTGAGGGAAAAGGCAAGCAAAATTGCAATGGATGCAGCTGAGACCAGGATAATATTCCGGGAGATCAGGACTTTATTTTTTTGTTTTTCCTTTATTTCTTTACGTAATCCGGCAGCCTTCACTTTTTCCCTGAAATCATGGAATTCATTATCATGTGGGCTGATTTTACGTATTTCAAGACTTTCCAGATCACTTCGCATCAAAGATTCATCTAAAACATGATCCATATCTTCAAGGTCTTCAACCAGCTCAGATGTACTTATTAGTTTTGCATATTGCTTCCGTGAGAAAGCATCCATTTCCCTTACCTGCTCAATTTCTTCTGCCAGTTCAGGATTTCTTAAGATTTCCAGCTCGAAATGACGGAGTTCCTCTCCTTTCATTTCCCCTTCAAGATATTTTTCAACCAGCCATAAATATTTCATCTTTCAATTTCTTATATTCCGGGTTATTATAAATCCTTGTAAATAATTTCTTTTTGCAACGGTAACATTTATCTTTGGCAATCTGAATATTTTTATACCCCATAACAAGCCTGATCTCCTCAAGTGAAACATTCCTGAAATACATATCCAGTACTTTTTTACAGTTTTCACTCAGCTCCTGAAAGTGTTTTAGAAATATTTCAAATCCAGCCTCTGCCGCTGCACCTATGGTAAATTGCGAGGGATTCAGATCAGGCAGCCCTTCAGATGTGGCCGTGCTCGAATGTCTTTTCCTGATTTCATTCAGCCATATAAACCTGCAAACAGAATAAAGATAGGTTTTGAATTGGCATTTCAGAGTCAGTTCGCCCAGTGTTATTTTCTGATAGATAATATATAATGCTTCCTGGAATGTATCCTTGACGTCATCAAGAGACCCGTTGTTTAATAAAATCAGCTTGCGGATCGCATCGTAATAATTGGAATATATATACTCGATGATCCTGCTGTTCCGGTCAGCAATTCCCTTAATGATCTGTTCATTTGTGTAAACAATCATGTTGAATCTGTCCAGGTTTGTAATTTAAATATACGAAATAATAAAGAAATATTGAATTTTTTAAAACAAATTCTATTACGTTTACTATGGTATCTGTTGAAAAGTATTGAAGTGTGACGTTAAAGCCAGTTTAGTCTTTTACTTAGTCTATATATCATCTATCATACAATCTCTCATCAGTCTATTAATATAAATTTAATACTTTTGACCCTACCAATTATTCAGGCGATGCGGGAAAATATTTTAATTCGCATTTTTAAGTTTTACTATGAAGGTTTTCGTAATATGACAGTTGGTAAGAAGCTCTGGCTGATCATATTCATTAAGTTATTTGTTTTTTTAATTATTCTGAAGCTTATTTTCTTTCCTGACTTTTTAAAAACAAGATTCAAGTCTGACCGGGAAAGAAGTAATTATGTTATTGAACAACTGACAAAATAAATCTGGAAATGATTGACAGCATTGATTTATCACTGGTAAACTGGTCACGCGGGCAATTTGCACTTACGGCTTTTTATCACTGGCTTTTTGTACCACTTACCCTTGGCATCACTTTTATCATTGCTATTATGGAGACCATCTATGTGCGTACAGGTAATGAGGAATGGAAAAAGATCACAAAATTCTGGATGACACTCTTCGGGATTAATTTTGCTATTGGTGTGGCTACAGGGATCATTCTGGAATTTGAATTTGGTACCAACTGGTCCAACTATTCGTGGTTTGTTGGAGATATATTCGGGGCACCTCTTGCCATTGAAGGAATCATGGCCTTCTTCCTTGAGTCGACATTTATTGCGGTCATGTTTTTTGGGTGGAATAAAGTCAGTAAAAAATTCCACCTTTTATCAACCTGGATGGTAGCTTTCGGAGCCAGTCTGTCTGCACTCTGGATCCTGGTGGCCAATGCCTGGATGCAATACCCGGTTGGCATGCATTTTAATCCCGACACAGCCAGGAATGAGATGATCAGGTTCTGGGATGTGCTGTTTTCACCTGTAGCCGTTAATAAATTTCTGCATACCATTGCAAGTGGGTATGTTCTTGCTTCTGTTTTTGTTACCGGAGTTAGTGCATGGTTCCTGTTAAGGAAAAGGAATATTTTATTCGCAAAAAGAAGCATCACGGTTGCATCCATATTTGGATTACTCGCAAGCATTTATGTGGTTGGAACCGGTGATGGGTCTACCCGGCAATTAGCAAAGATCCAGCCCATGAAATTAGCTGCCATTGAAGGATTATATGAGGGGAAAGAAGGAACAGGACTGGTGGTTATCGGGATACTATCTGATTCAAAACAGGGCCAGGACAATATCAAAGATTTCAATGTAAGAATAGAGATACCAGGATTGCTCTCATATATGGCATACGGGCAATGGGATGCATTCGTGCCCGGAATCATTGACCTTATAAAAGGACATGAAGAAGAAGGCATAGTATCAGCAGCAGAAAAAATCGAACGTGGTAATTATGCCAGAGATATCCTTCGGGATCTCAAAGAAGCAGAAAGTAAGCATGACATGGAACGGTATGAATCACTTCGTGTGACGTTTATGGATGAGCAGTTCCAGAATGATTATTTTAAATATTTCGGCTATGGTTTTATTGATGATCCCTCACAATTAATTCCGAATGTACCATTATCCTTTTATAGTTTTCATTTTATGGTTGGACTTGGTTTTTATTTTCTGATATTTTTTATCCTGGCTCTTTTATTTGTTTATACCGGCAAACTTGAAAGAAGAAGAGGATTTCTGAGGCTGGCATTGTTTACAATCCCGCTGGCATATCTTGCAACAATGGCAGGCTGGACAGTTGCGGAAATGGGCCGTCAACCATGGGTAATCCAGGACCTGATGCCAACATTTGCAGCTGGCTCCAGGATTGATGCGAGTGCCGTGCAGGTAACATTCTGGCTATTCCTGATCATTTTTACTGCACTGCTGATTGCAGAAATAAAAATCATGACAAAACAAATCAAAATCGGACCAAATGATGGAGGAAACTAATCATGTTTGAGAATCTGTCACATTATGCCCTGCAACAATACTGGTGGGTGATTATTTCACTCCTGGCAAGTTTTCTCATATTCCTGATGTTTGTTCAGGGAGGGCAGACATTGATATATATAATCGGAAAAACGGACATGGAAAAAACGATGCTCGTCAATGCTCTCGGGAGGAAATGGGAATTTACCTTTACTACGCTTGTTACATTTGGAGGAGCATTTTTTGCATCGTTCCCCCTGTTTTATGCAACAAGTTTCGGAGGTGCCTACTGGGTGTGGATGGCAATACTGTTCTGCTTCATCATTCAGGCAATTGCATATGAGTTCAGATCAAAACCAAATAACTTCCTGGGTAAAAAAACGTATGATATCTTCCTGTTTATCAATGGGGCGTTGGGCACCATACTGATCGGGACAGCTGTCGGAACCTTTTATAACGGTGCCATGTTCTCGGTTAATGAGATGAATTCATCCCGGTGGGAAACAGCGGCTGGAGGACTTGAGGCAGTGCTGAACTGGCATAATGTGGCCCTTGGCCTTTCAGTGTTTTTCCTGGCAAGGATCCTTGGTATTCTTTATTTTATAAGGAATGTTAATGATGAAACCATATATGGAAGGAGCAAACAACAATTGCTGTATAATGCAGGACTATTCCTTGTATTTTTCATGGCTTTTTTAATAGGATTACTCTTAAAGGATGGTTTTGCATATGAGCCCGGAACATATAATGTGCATATCGAACAGTACAAATACTTTCACAATCTCATAAACATGCCATTTGTCCCGATCCTCCTGCTAGCAGGAATTGTCCTCGTGCTATTTGCTATCTACAGAGGAATATGGACAGACAGTCTGAAAGGATTTTATTTTGGAGGTATCGGAACAGTTTTAACAGTATTCGCCTTATTCCTGATTGCCGGATTGAATCACACATGTTATTATCCGTCAATCTTTGATCTTCAGAGTTCCCTGCATATTGAAAACAGCTCATCAAGTCATTATACTCTGACAGCCATGAGCTATGTATCACTGCTGGTGCCATTTGTGCTGGCATATATTGTGTATGCATGGAATTCAGTGAATAAGAAGCGGATTGATGCGGAGGAAATGAAAAGTGAAACACATGTGTATTAGAAGATAAAAGATAAAAGGAAAAAGATAAAAGTAAATTAAATAATCGTATGTATATCTCTTCAATTCTATGGTATTTAAGTTGGCCGGTGTTTATCCTGGTGAGTTATTTTGTCATAAGGTGGGCGGTGAGGAGGTTAGAAAAGCGGGAGGCGTTGAAGCGTTGAAGCGTTGAAGCGTTGATGCGTTGAAGCGTTGATGCGTTGATGCGTTGATGCGTTGATGCGTTGATGCGTTGATGCGTTGAAGCGTTGAAGTGTTGAAGCGTTGATGCGTTGAAGCGTTGATGGGTATGTGTGGTTAAGAGGATCATCGGATAACTGTTGAAAAGTGGAGGTGAAGGGGAACGACGGAATGTCAAAGTGCCGTACATCGGG
>LJUQ01000234.1 GCA_001304505.1 Bacteroides sp. SM23_62_1 | reverse complement strand
TGGCCTTATGCGCAAGCCGGCTTAAAGCCTGCCAGTTTTTTTGCTGATAATAATCTTGCATGTCCCGGGTATACTCTTTAACCTGCTTCAGGAATATTTCAATAATCTCCCTGAACAGTTCCGGATTGCCATCCGTCATATGCCTTAAATAGCTGAGATCAGTTACCATAGTATCCATGGAGGTTTAAGTATACTCACTGATCATAGGATCGATGAAAAAAAAAATCAAAATAAAAATAGTTGATTTTTTTTATTTTTAAATAAAAATTATGAAAGTCTCTATACCAATTTCTTTTAATTCCGTATATTGAATAAGTTTTTAGGATAAAATCATGAAAAAGATTGTTTACATATTCCTTATATGCTTGTATTTACCTGTTGGTGTTTCTGCACAGGAAATAACTATGAAAGAAAAGAATAATGCAAAGGTTGCTTATAACAAGGGGATCGAAAGCATTAATGAAAAAGAATACTGGCTAGCACTGGAATACCTGACTGCCGCCCTGGATTTTAATCCCGCTTTTGCTCCTGCCTATCTCATGAGGGGTAAAGTAAATCTTGAGTTGAACAAAATACAGGAATCCATTCAGGATTTTACTGTTGCCACCGAACTTGACAGATCCCTGGGAGAAGCTTTTTTTTATCTTGGTTATGCCAGCTTCACAGGCAAATCAAATCCGGCAATACTTGATTATTATAATACTGCCATTAACTCGGGTTATAAGGAACCCTTCGTTTATTATTACAGGGGCCTTTATAAGCTGATTGATGGTGATCTTACCGATGCGATACTTGATTTTACTTATGCCATTGATTTACAACCCGGTTATGCCCTGGCATACCATGACAGGGGTACAGCCAAACGGAATCTTGGTGATTATCAGGGTGCTATTTATGATTACCGACAGGCAATAAATTATAAACCCGACTTTTCCATTGCATATAATAATATGGGAAGTGTTAAGAAGATACTTGGAGATTTCCAGGGGGCTGTAGATGATTATACGGTTGCTATCAACATTGATACAACATTTTATCAGGCTTATAATAACAGGGGAAGCGCCAGGTTCCAGTTAGGCGATTATGAAGGAGCAATGGAAGATTTCAACAGGGTAATAACCATGAAAGAAGGTTATAGTCTAGGATTAAATAATCTTGGCGGTGCACTGACCAAAATGAACGATCTTAACCAGGCTCTTCAGATGCTCAACATGGCAGTGGAGATTGACAGTACTTACGGCCATGCCTATCTGAACAGAGGATTTGTTAAGGAATTACTCGGAGATATTGATGGTGCCTGCTCCGACTGGAGAATCGCTCAGGAATTAGGTATTGAAGAAGCATCTGAATATGTTAAAGAATGTCAATAAAAATATAAATTCTGATCAATGAGATTTATTTTCGTTCGAATATTGGCCTTTTCCTTCCTCATGATTTTTCCTCTATTCGCTTATTCACAGCAGAAGGTGAAAGTAAGCAGAAATGAATTTAAGACAGAAGATGATACAACCTTTGAGGAGGCATGGAAAAATATTCGGGAAGGTGATAAACTTTTTAAAGAGGGAAAAGGAACCTACCGTGATGCCAGGGAGTTTTACCTTTCTGCTCAGCAGTATAACGATAAAAATGCAGAGCTGAATTATAAGATTGGAGTTTGTTACCTGTACTCGGACGATAAGTTTGAATCCATCAAATACTTTAGAAATGCATACCTTCTTAAGGAAAATGTTGCTGAAGATATTCATTTTCTGCTGGCAAGGGCATATCACCTGACCAATGAATTTGACAGGGCCATTGAAGAATATACCAAGTACCTGGAAAATCTGCCATCCAAGAAATTAGCACTGGAATCCACACAGAACAGGCGGTTTATCGAGGAGTGTAAGAACGGGAAAGCACTGGTGGAAGAGCCACTGCGTGTTATCATTAACAATCTTGGTGAAAATATCAATAGCGAGGCAGATGATTACAATTCTTTAATTACATCGAGCGACAGTATAATGTATTTTACATCCCGACGACAACACAATGAGAAAGCAAAAAGAAGTGCATATGACAATAAGTATTTTGAAGACATTTATTTATCCAGAAAGACCGGCGGGGATTGGGAAAAGGCCGAAAATATAGGGAAGACAATAAATAATCCAAAACATAATAATGCTGCTGTTGCTTTATCGCCTGATAACAAAAATCTTTACATCTACAGGGGTGATAAGGACGGAGGCGATATCTATGAAAGTAAATACAAGGAAGGGGAATGGACTTCACCACGTTCTCTTCCAAGCCGGTTTAATACCAAATACCGGGAAACCAGTCTGAGCATCAGCCCTAATCAGGATTATCTGTTCTTTGTTTCTTCCAATCCAAAAGAATCAGTAGGAGGCAGGGATATCTTTGTTTCCCGGAAAAACAGTCAGGGGAAATGGGAGAAACCTGAAAACATGGGCGACAAAATCAATACACCCTTTGATGAAGAATGTGTGCATATTGCTCCGGATGGCAATACCTTATACTTCAGTTCAAAAGGCCATAATTCAATGGGTGGGTATGATGTATTTAAATCGGTCAAAAATGATCTGGGCGAATGGTCTCCACCGGTTAATATAGGTTATCCTATCAATACTCCCGATGATGATGTCTTTTATACTGTCCCACCTACCGGCAAATCTGCCTATTATTCTGCAAACCGCATGGGAGGTGTTGGTGGACGGGATATATATAGGATTGTTTTTCTGGGTGCAGAAAAGGAAATAATTATGAGTACCGAAGATATTCTCATTGCTGGTATTCAGGATGCAGGAAAAACAGGCTTTTTCACAAAACCCCAGGAAATATCTATTGACACAACTTATATCCTGACAGGTAAGGTCTATGATGCAGGTACAATGGAAGGAATCATGGCTCAGCTTGAATTTATCGATGTTGACCAGAGCAGAATCGTTGCAACTACAGTGAGCAACCAGACAGGAAGTTACACCGCCAGGCTGCCTGAAGGAAAAGCATATGGACTTGAGATCAATGCAAAGGATTATCTGTTTTACCTTGATATTATTGATATTTCCGGTGAATCACCAGAGGAAGAAATCATAAGGGATTTTGGACTCGAAAAAGTTGAAGTAGGCGCAACTGTAGTCCTTGAGAATATCTTCTTTGAAACAAATAAAGCAACTTTGAAGCCTGAATCATATACCCAGCTGGAACAGGTGTTGAAATTTTTGAACAGTAATCCATCTGTCAGGATGGAAATATCAGGGCACACCGATAATACAGGTACATTAAAATATAATACAAAATTATCCCAGTCACGGGCAGAAGCCGTTGTCCGTTATTTGGTTGAACGGGGTATTGATGCCTCACGTTTTGATGCGAAAGGATATGCCTTTACCCAACCCATCGCACCAAATGATACGGAAGAAGGAAGGGCAAAAAACAGGCGTGTTGAGTTCAAGATATTGAGTAAATGATGAAAGAAACAGCGTTGTATGGTATTCATAAAGCCCTGGGTGCCAGAATCATTTTGTTTGCAGGATATCAGATGCCCGTGGAATATTCCGGTGTTATCGATGAGCATCTGACAGTCAGGAATGCAGTTGGAATGTTTGATGTATCCCATATGGGTGATATATGGGTAAGGGGGCCATCCGCTTCCCATTTCTTACAAAGATTAACAACCAATGATATTCATCAATTATTCGATGGGAAAGCCCAGTATACATGCTTTCCGAATGGAAAAGGTGGCATTGTGGATGACCTGATAATTTACAGGATAAACCCTGATGAATACCTTCTGGTTGTGAATGCTGCAAATATTGAGAAAGACTGGGAGTGGCTGAATAGTCAAAACAAAGAAGGAGCAGAACTTGAAAATGCTTCTCCTGCGATATCCCAGCTGGCTGTGCAGGGACCAAAAGCTACAGATGTTTTACAAAGACTGACTTCAATAAACCTGTCAGATATAAAATATTATTCATTTTTAACTGGACCATTAGCAGGTGTAGATCGTGTTATCATCAGTGCAACAGGGTATACAGGTTCAGGTGGATTTGAACTGTATATGCCAAATAATCACATTACAAAAGTCTGGACAGAGATTATGAAAGCAGGGGAAATATACGGGATCAAACCAATAGGACTGGCAGCACGGGATACCCTGAGGCTTGAAATGGGGTATTGCCTATATGGTAATGATATTGATGATACAACATCTCCTATTGAAGCAGGACTGGGATGGATAACCAGATTCACTGAAGGAAATAATTTTATCGACAGGGAATTTCTCATGAGACAGAAACAGGAAGGAGTGAAGAAAAAACTTATTGGATTCGCAATGCTTGAGAGAGGAATTCCACGGCCCCATTATAATATTCTCGGCAACAATGGGAAAATCCTTGGACACGTTACTTCAGGAACGATGTCTCCTGTATTGCAACAGGGGATAGGTTTGGGTTATTTACAAACAGAAATGACTGCTCCCGGACAGGTAATAGGGATAGAAATACGGAATAAAATATTGCAGGCGCAGGTTGTTAAACTGCCTTTCTATAAGAAAGAAGGTTAGTCTGAAAAATAGAGGTGGCAGAACCGGTTGAATAGTTCGATAATAGATTTTTACAGAGAGACACTGCGGAACGCCTCTCCAAAATTCTGAAATTGTGGTCTTATATATAATCGCAAGCATTAGGGGTATTGTACCAGTAAGTGAGTAATGTATACAGATGAAAGACGAACACAGAAAAATAGAAGTCTGTTTTTCTCCGGTCCTTTTTAACGACTTTCGGAATCCTGATGCAATAACAGTAATAGTTGATATCCTCCGTGCCACTTCAGCGATTGTCACAGCCTTCATGAATGGTGTAAGCAGGATCATCCCTGTTGAAACCCTTGAACAGGCTGCAGATTATAAGAGAAAGGGATATATGGTCGCAGCGGAAAGAGACGGACTGGTGCAGCCTTTCGCTGACTTCGGAAATTCACCCTTCAACTTTACCAGAGACAGGGTAGAGGGGAAGCATATTGTATACAGCACCACCAATGGTACCCAGGCTATTCACCAGGCAAGCGAATGTTTCAGCGTTGTTATTGGAGCATACCTCAACTTTTCTGCGCTATGCGAATATTTAATCCGGCAGAAAAGAGATATTATCATCCTTTGTGCTGCGTGGAAAAATAAATTCAACCTTGAGGATACATTATTCTCGGGAGCCATTGCCGAACGAATACTGCAGGACAAAAATTATTATACAATATGTGATTCAACACTTGCCGCAATCGATCTATTCCAACTGGCAAAAACCGATTTATTAGGATATATTGACAAGGCGGCACAACGTCACAGACTCCGTAAAAATAAACTGGATGATGTGATTGAATACTGCCATACCTACGATCTTACAACAATCATTCCTGTACTGAAGAATGATTATCTTATAGCCCTGTAAACCAGGATTTTATTATATACTGAAATTTATAAACAAGATAAGGTGGAAAGGTTTTTCGTTGAGCCAATGAATAAATCTCAAAAATTAATAATTTAGAAAAATATTTATCCGGCAGATATTATAATAAATGAAAATGAAGAAACATAATTTTAATGCAGGACCATCGATCCTGCCACAATTCACACTTGAGAAGACTGCAGAGGCAGTTATAGAACTTGGCAGTACCGGCCTTTCCGTAATGTCAATATCTCACAGAAGCAAAGAATTTACAGCAATCATTCAGGAGGCAAAATCACTCGTAAAAGAATTAATGGATATCCCTGATGGTTATGGCATATTATTTCTTGGTGGTGGGGCGAGCCTGCAATTTGCAATGGTTCCATATAATTTGCTTAACAGGAAGGCTGCCTATTTGAACACTGGTTCCTGGGCATCCAAGGCAATCAAGGAAGCCGGGTTATTCGGTGAGGTGGTGGTTGTTGCATCATCAAAAGATAAAAACTTTAATTACATCCCCACGGGTTATGTAATCCCCCAGGATGCGGACTATTTTCATATTACCACCAATAACACAATATATGGTACAGAAATGAAATCTGACCCGGACTCTCAGGTACCCCTTGTGGCCGATATGTCATCCGATATATTCAGCCGGCCTGTTGATATATCAAAATATGGACTCATTTATGCCGGTGCTCAAAAAAATCTCGGTCCGGCAGGTGTTACTCTGGTGATTGTAAGAGAAGATATCCTCGGCCGCTTCGAACGGCCTATTCCATCTATGCTAAACTATAAAATACATGTTGAAAATGAATCGCTGTATAATACACCTCCCGTGCTACCAATTTATTCTTCGCTTCAGACATTAATATGGTTAAAAAACCAGGGTGGCCTGTCAGCCATACAACGGGTTAATGAAAAAAAGGCCAGGTTACTATATGAGGAAATAGAAAGGAACAGGTTGTTTAAATGTACAGTTGAAAATCCGGGTGACAGGTCAATTATGAATGTTTGTTTTGTGATGAATGAGGAATACCAGGAACTTGAAAATTCCTTTCTGGAATTTGCATCATCCAGAGGGATGGCAGGTATTAAAGGACACCGTTCGGTAGGAGGTTTCAGGGCATCACTGTATAATGCACTTCCCGAAGAGAGTGTCCTTGCACTTATTGAGGCCATGAATGATTTTGAGAAATCAAACTGATATCATCATTATTCCCTGATACCTGGGAATATGTCAGGGATATAGTTAGTTGTGTAAGCTTTATGAAAGTCATCCCTGGCAGAGACGGATTCTGTAATACAAAAAATATCTCCGGTAAGAAGAAAAAAGGACTGTTAACTAAATTAAATATCATGACAAAAATTTTGGTTGCTACGGAAAAACCATTTGCTTCTGTTGCGGTTAACCAGATGAGACAGATTACAGAAGAAGCCGGCTTTGATTTGATCTTACTTGAGAAGTATAAAGATCAGTCTGACCTTATCGGTGCTGCAAAACAGGTTGATGCCCTGATTGTCCGGAGTGATATTATTGACCGACAGGTTATCAATGAAGCAAATAATCTAAAAATTATTGTCAGGGCAGGTGCCGGTTATGACAATATTGATCTGGTTGCTGCTTCTGAAAAAGGAATGGTTGTGATGAATACACCGGGACAGAATGCAGAGGCTGTCGCCGAACTGGTATTCGGGATGATGGTATATATGGCAAGAAATCGATTTAATGGCAGTTCGGGAACTGAATTGCTTGGGAAGAAACTGGGAGTTCAGGCATACGGCAATGTTGGGAAACGTGTTGCAAAAATTGCAAAAGGATTT
>LJUQ01000233.1 GCA_001304505.1 Bacteroides sp. SM23_62_1 | reverse complement strand
GTCTCATTTTTTTGTAAATCCGCGACTCTCAGTCCCGACAGGTCGGGACTGATGCTCTACCCCTGAGCTACTCCCGCATATCCATGGTCTCATTTTTTTGTAAACCCGCGACTCTCAGTCCCGACAGGTCGGGACTGATGCTCTACCCCTGAGCTACTCCCGCGTGAAAGAGCAGGTGTGAGCCTCCCATGGGATTTGAACCCACGACCTGCTCATTACGAGTGAGCTGCTCTACCGCTGAGCTAAGGAGGCATTAACGTTTTTATGCAAAAATATTATTTTTTATCATTGGTATGAAAATGTCGGTTGGAAACCGGACCTTTCTTGAATCCGTGCATTGTGAAATGTGTCCGGTTGATAACCGGATTTTTCTAATCAACCATTTTATTATGACTGCCGGTTGGCAATGGGTCGAACTTATACTCTCACAATCCATACCCACACACACCAAATTTACTAATCTACCAATAAACCAATACACCTATCTTTTCGAACTGTAAATTATACAACTTGTTTTTTTCCATGTTGCTTAAATACTCCTTAACGCCCTGATTCTCTGCAATAATGTTGGATGAGAATAGTTGAACCACACATATACCGGATGCGGTGTAAGGTTGCTCAGGTTCTTTCTCGACAGGCTTTTCAGGGCATCGATAAGGGGTTCCGGCTTGAATTTTTCTCCTGCAAAACGATCTGCCTGGTATTCATGCTTTCTTGACATAACATTCATCCCGAGACCGAGAAGGGTTGAAATAGGGCTGTATAGAAATCCAAAAGTAATAAGAGCGATATGAAAACTGGTTTCTGAAACACCAAGAGCCTCTGAAAGCAATGGATTACCAACAAAAAGCGAAAAGATATAAAGTATTATTCCCGAATGTATTACCGACAGTATTGTACCGGTCACGGTATGCTTCTTTTTATAATGTCCTATTTCGTGTGTGAGAACAGCAAGTATCTCATCATGCGATAGCTCTTCAATCAGGGTGTCAAATAGTACTATCCGTTTCTTTACTCCCAGTCCGCTGAAGTATGCATTGGCCTTTGTAGATCTCTTTGAACCGTCAATTACAAATATATTTTTAATCTTAAATCCTATTTCTTCACTTATTGCCATGATTTTTCCACGCAATTCTCCTTCCTCAAGAGGGATTTGTTTATTGAATATAGGGACGATCAGGGTAGAATAAAACATAGTCATGAAAATTGAAAACAGGCTTATGATAATCCAGGCCAGCACCCAGAAATATTCATTCGTAAGCTGATATAACCAGACTATAGTTGCCAGTATACCTCCTCCTATCACAGCCCCGAGAAGCCAGCCTTTGACCTTATCCTGTATAAAAGTACGAACTGACGTTTTGTTGAAGCCAAATTTCTCTTCTATGACAAATGTGTCATAAATGCTGAAAGGTGTATTGATCACATCCGAAGCAAACAGAAGGATCCCGATAAATAAAATTGCCATCAAAACAGGATTGATTGTAATGGTGCGTACGAGCTGATCAACAAATGCAAAACCTTCCAGGAAAAACATTACCAGGATAAGAAGCACGCTGAAAGTCCCGGTAATGATGGAGAACCTGTAGTTGACTTTCTTATAGTTCTGAGATTTTTGATATTGTTCCTGATCATAAACATCACTGACTTCATCAGGCAATTTTTGATCATACCGTGTATAATTCAGATACTCAAGGACCCGGCCAAGTACATAACTAAATATGACAATACCGACTATAATGTAGAATAAAACTTCTGGTTTCATAAAAATGATAAACTAAAAATTAATAAAAGCGTTATATAAAGCTCAGGCTCAGGCTTAGGCTAATAGGGTGTGGATCTTGGGAGTGGGTTGTGGCAAACTCAACCTTGCATACGGTTTATTATTTGTTACTTTACTCCTTACTCCCTTCTCCCTACTCCTTACTCCTTACTTCCACTCTTTACTCTCTCCCTCTCTCTCCTTCTCTCCTTCCCTCCCTCTCCTCTCCGCCGAAAGGATCTTAATGGATCTCTTCCAGAGGCAACTGCTGCTGAAGTTTCAGTTTATTCAATTTGCGCTGTTCCAGGATCTCCAGATATTGTTTTGTATAATCCTCTTTATACCGATCATAAGATTTTGTTGCCCAATCAATTGCAGGTATCAAACGATCTTCCATTTCATAGTGAAGGGCAATATTAAAGGAAGCTCTTGCTGCAATGATATCTTTCTCAGATTCTGAAATGGATTTCCAGAGATTTACTGCTTCATTCCAATTACCTTCATCAACCATTTTAGCCGCCTTTATCATTTCACGGTTTCCTGTCCTGTAAAAAAATCTCCTGGCAGTGTACCATTCCGGCGTCAATCTTTGTCCAAATTTAAACCCTAGCTGATAACTGTACTCTCTATATGCATCCGCAGCTTCCGGCAACTCATCCATACATTCTTTCAGGATATCGCAGGTCATAATCCAGCTGATGGAATCGTTAATCATAAAATCGTCTACAACCGTCCCATAAATACCATCATAAATCCTCCATTGAACTGTGCCTGCCAGCAGATATGTTACCTCATAATTATCGTCAGAATAAAACAAATAATTATAAAAAACTGTATCAATTAGTTCATATCCTTCCAGGGAAATCAGGCAATCAGTCTGGCTCGTATCACAAATGACTCCAGCCTGGTCAACCGTCAGTAAATCCGGAAATCTGACACTGTCTGAACGCCGGAGCTGGTAGATGGGGGGATTATTAAGATCAAACAGCGGGGAAGCACTCAGGGCTTCAATAAGTCCCAGGAAAAGCTTATTGCTGATCAGGGTGTCAATAACAAACAGGTCCTTCACGGATCTTCGTGCAGTGTCGGATGGATCCTTGGCAAGCCAAGGGATATAACTTCTGTTTGCAAAAGAAACTGCCTGTATATAAGATGGGATGGTAACTTCAGCAGGTTCAAGAATCTCAATTGTGATTTGAGATACAGGTTTACAGGAAAAAGCTACTGCACACATCAATATAGTTGATGTTATCAGCCTACCTGCATACCCGGAATTTCTACTAATTCTGATAACCATAATCCCTCTTAGAATGTTGCCATGCTCAATAAAAAGAAGCAACAAAAATAATAAAAAAGAAATTCCGTCAGGGATAAACTCAGGTTGACAGTGATTCAAAACAGGCTATAAGAATCCTGCTGTAAATTCGTCATGGGAATACGCAGGATCAACTCTGAGGAGAAACCGGTTACTCTTCTTTGTACCTGAAAGACACTTTAAGCCTGGTACGATAAATTATAACCTTCCCATCTTCAATTTTAAGATCCTGTGATACCACTTCAGCAATCCTGAGGTCTTTCAGGGTTTTGCTGGCTGTTGTAATCGCCTGTTTTGCAGCGTCTTCCCAGGATACCTCGCTGCTGCCCACAAGCTCGATAATTTTGTAAACACTCATGACATGCTGTTTTTAAGGTTTGTGATGAATAATATTACAATTTTTTAATTATCTGAAATTCACATAAATATAGTGTAAAACATGATAAAAGTCAAGGAGACAGGGGAAAAAAAGGATAGTATTAAGGCTAAAGCTAAGGAAGATCAGTATAGTTCTAGGTTTAATGTTTAAAGTTCTCAATGCTTATTTCTCTGTTCTCGTTTCAGTAAGCTTAATATTTTTTGCAAGGTTACTTGCAAACCTTTTCATTAATGTTGCATAGGCGGTTGAGCAGAATATCCGGTCGGGCAGATTAATCTTTAATATGAAATAAGGCCTCACTTTTATTTAACTGTCGGCCCTATCTCTAAACCATCACACCCACACCGTAAACCTCACACTCCCTTAGCCTTAGCCTTTTTTATCTATGTTAGCATTGCCCCGCAGACGTTAATAACCTGTCCACTAACATACGAAGAAAGATCAGAGGCAAGGAAAAGGACAACATTCGCAACATCTTCAGGAGTACCTCCCCTGCGGAGGGGAATAGTTTTTTTCCAGTTTTCCTTCACCTCATCAGGAAGTTTATCTGTCATTTCTGTGATGATGAAGCCCGGTGCCACTGCATTGCAGCGAATATTGCGGGATCCTACTTCTTTGGCAATGGATTTGGTAAAACCAATGATCCCTGCTTTGGAGGCTGCATAATTCCCCTGACCTGCATTCCCTGAAACTCCTACAACAGAACTGATATTGACGATAGAACCAGACTTTTGTTTCAACATAACCGGCTGGACAACCTTGGTAAAGTTAAACACTGACTTCAGGTTAACGTTAATTACTGCATCCCATTGTTCTTCAGTCATTCGCATCAGGAGGGTATCCTTGGTAATACCAGCATTGTTGACCAGCACGTCGATGGTACCGAATTCTTCAACAACTTTGTTCACAACCTCTTCGGTCTGGCCCAGTTTACTCGCATCTGATACATACATTTTACCTTTTACACCTGATTTTCTTAATTCATCCTCCAGAGATTTTGAGTTTTCATCATATGCCAGGTCAGTAAAAGCAACGTTCGCACCTTCCCGGCCAAGTGTGAGTGCAATGGCACGGCCTATGCCCCTGTTACCTCCCGTTACAAGGGCTGTTTTTCCTTCGAGTAGTTTCATATCTGGTTAGTTTTCAGTTTTCAGTTGAGTTATGCGTGTAAAGGTTTGAGTGTGATTAACCACAGAGTAACACAGAGATTTATAGAGAACCTCAGAGAATTAAACAAATTTCCAATATCCTCACCCTTCACCCCCACACACCAATATACCAATAAACCAATATACTATTATACCAATTCATTAATCTGCTCAGGCATTAATATTCCAGTCTTCCATTATTCCAATATTCCATCATTCCAGTCTTCCATTATTCCATCATTCCAATCTCCATATCCAGCTGCCATGCGATAAAACTCATGGCAGCGGTAGCTTCTTCTATGGTTTTGGTAATTGAGCTTCCTCCAGAGTGTCCGGCTTCCGTATTATAGTATAAAAGCATTGGTGTGTTACCCTTATTTTCATACTGCATCAGGGCTGTCATTTTCCTTGCATGCAAAGGAGCAACACGGGTATCGCTATCACCTGTGATGAATAATGTTGCAGGATATGATCCACTTCTAACATTATGATAAGGTGAGTACTCCAGAATATATTTATACTGTTCAGGATTATCGGAGGAGCCATATTCGGGAACCCACCATTGTGCTACCAGGAACTGATGATACCTGACCATATCAAGCAAGGGATAGGTACATACTACAGCCTTAAATAATTCAGGACGCTGTGTCAGTGCCGCACCAACCAGTAATCCTCCGTTACTCCCTCCACGAATGGCAATTTTATCAGGATTTGTATAGTCATTTTCGATCAGCCATTCCGCTGCTGCATAGAAGTCATCGAAGACATTCTGTTTCTTTTCAAGCATCCCTGCTTTATGCCATTCTTCACCAAACTCTCCCCCACCTCTCAGGTTTGGCAATGCATATATCCCGCCATTTTCAGCAAATATTACCGCGGTTGCCGTAAAACCGGCAGTCTCACTCACATTAAATCCACCATAACCGGTCAGATAAACAGGATTACTCCCATCCAGTTCCAGGTCTTTTTGATGAACAAGGAACATAGGAATTTGTGTTCCATCTTTTGTACTGTACCATACCTGTTTAACTTCGATGTTATCCTGATCAATCGGGACATTAAGCTCCGACCATACTTTCTGTTCCCCGGTTTCAGAATTATAGAGGTATGTAGTGGTGGGAATATGAAAAGAGGTAAAGGAATAGAAAAGATGATTTTTCGTTTGCCTGTAACTGACTCCTCCAATTGTTCCCACGGAAGCTAATTCAAGGTCCCTGATCTTATTGCCATCGGTATCAAAAAACTGAGCCTTTGAGATTACATTTTCGAGTGTGACAACGAGCAATGATCCACCGGTAATACCTGATGAATTCTCAATAATTCCATCACCCTCAGGGATGATCTCTTCCCACGATTCAGGATTTGACGGCAGCTGGCTGACAGGCACACGCAGAATCCTGTTTTTGGGAGCCTGCCAGTTTGTATGGATATATAGATCATCATTATATTCATCAGCAAAAAAGGCGGCATCAATACCACGTACAACTGTTGTAAATGGTTTTTTTGAAGCTGTTTCCCGGATATATACATCAGTTTTATCGGATGATGCGCCATATAAGACATGCACAATAATGTATTTTGCATCTTCTGTAAGGCCTCCATAAATGATCAGTCCCGGATCTAATCCTTCCCCGAATATTAACTGGTCTTTTGAAAAATCATTTCCCATTTTGTGGAAATATACTCTTGCACCGGCATCGGTAAATTTTGTATAATAAAAGCCTGTAAGGTCAGGAAGCACGGATACTCCAAAATACCTTCCCCTGGGCATGGAATCGGCCAATTCCTTTTTATTATCGATATCATAAATATGAACAGCCATTTCATCCTCACCTCCCTTCCTGACGCCATAAACAAGGTACTCTCCATTTTTGGAAGTTGTGATAATGCTCACACTTTTTGTATGGTCCTCACTCATTCCATGTGGATCAATCATTACCTGGTCATCACCCTCCAGGCCTTCACGCATGCAAATACTCCAGAGATCCTGTTCAGCAAGGCGCTTTTGAAAAAAGAATCTTTCCCCGGCCTGGAAGGGTAATGTGAAATTATCTACGCGTAACAGTTCACTATACCTTTTTTCTATTGCACCCTTTGATTCCAGATTGTCCAGGAAGCTATGCGTATAGGTGTTTTGTTCAGCTATCCATTCGCGTGTTTCAGTACTTTCCTGATCTTCAAGCCAGCGATAGGGATCTTTAAGTGTATCACCGTGAAGGATATCAACCACATTATCCCTTTTTGTCTCAGGCGGTGCCTGGATAGGTTTTGTGCAGGAGAAGAAGGAGAGAATCATGAAAATAAGAATTGCAATTAACGAGAAGTTACCATTAAATTTTTTCATAGGTCGAAGTTTTTGCATTGGATGTTTAAAGTATAAATATGATTATATAATACTATCAATCGCACATTGTGTAAACCCTTCACCCCGGTTAACAACCGGATTTACAGTCACACCCTTCTTATATTTATTTGCAGGCTAACAACCTGCAAAACATGTTTCCCAAACACTAAACCCACACCCACCATTAAACCAATACACCAATATACAAACTAATTCAACACTTCCTTCACTGTTTTTCCGATATCAGCCGGAGATTCCACCACATGTATGCCACATTCCCCCATGATCTTCATCTTTGCTGCTGCTGTATCATCCTTACCG
>LJUQ01000232.1 GCA_001304505.1 Bacteroides sp. SM23_62_1 | reverse complement strand
ATATTATGATCTTTCAGTGCCTGGGCTTTCTGGAAAGCATCTTTTGCACCCGGGACATCACCCATTGCAACCAGTACACATCCAACATTATTGATAGCCCTGACACACTGCGGATATTTCTCAAAAGCTTTCTTATATACTTTTAGTTTGGTTTCATTGTCATCGACAAGGGTTCCCGCATATAAAAGTTCCTCAAGTTCCAGTGTATCAATATCGGTTTTCACCAGGTCAACCAGTTCTTCATCGGAATAACCTACCTTCTCAACATTTACAACGAATTTTGACCTTCTGAGCTTGGGCAGGATATCTTTTTTAATTTCTTCGAAGGCAGCTGCTATATTCCGTATTTCTTTTTCCCGTACAACAGGATCGGAATACATTGAAAGAACCCGCAATACTACATCTTTATCTTTGATGGTTGATTCTTCCATTAATTTCTTAAATCCTTCCCAGTCTTCCGGTGTTGACATCAGCTTGAAAAACTGCTCATCTTCAGGGATGGCAACCTTGGATTTTTTCATATCACTCTTCAGATAAGTGGTTGCTGATCCTTCCCTGTTCCCCGAAAGTTTGGTGTTAAAATCAACAGGACCATCAGGTGAGGCATAAGCTGATACATCGATGCCCTTCATTTCGATTCTTTCATTGGTATTGGCATTATTAATAAATTTCTTCATCCCAACAATATCATCCTGCTTAAGTTCATTGCTTCTGACATCAAACCTGTTGATGACATAATGAATATCGGCTTCATATGTCTGGGGAATAATTCTTTTAAAGCTATGGCCGAAGAATATTGGCTTGGGATCTTTATTCACCAGGAGTGGTGTGGTAATAATACCATCGGCAATTTTTACCGGTGGAAGGTTAACACTCTTGCTGCCAACTTTTGCTTCTCCTTTGACAAACAGTTCAGATCTCATCATTTCTTCAGTGTATTCAACTTCATCTTCATACTTAAAAGAGCCTCCTGAAGTAAATGAGATAACTTTGTAGTTGTCCTCAACGGCTTCTCCCTGGAGTGTCTCAGATTTCAGATCTGTTTCACCTGCAGCATACTTGAGGAAAGGGGTTGCTGTAACAATGGCTTTTTTATGAAAATATTTTTCCGGGTAGCTGACATCGATGGTCAGAGCTACCTTACCGCCATGTGTTTCAAGTGGATCAGGCGTCACTTTGTATTTCACAAGTGAGGCATTATCAGCCATTTTTTGTGGGCCACCACAACTGATCATAAGCAAAATGGCTGCAAAGAAAGATGTAAGGATAATAACTTTTTTCATAATTACTTGGTTATTAGTTAACAATTTAAATGCAATATACAAACTTAATAATGTTTTTTCAATTTTTAAAGACTTTAATTCAATTTTGCCGGTGTAAATTCAAGATATTAAAACTCTGTTAATCCCTGAATTTACCCTTGTTTGAAGAATTACCTCCTCAATTTTATTAAAATCTTCCGTATTATCGATAAAATTTATGTTATCCAGCTCAACAATCAAAATCTTCATATCCTGCTGTAAGTGAATGAAACTCATATAACTATCCTGTACTTTCTGAAGGTATTCACCACTGATATTTTTCTCATATTCTCTTCCTCTGACTTTGATATGATGCATTAACTGACCCACAGACAGGGATAAATATATTAACAAATCGGGTTTTGGCAGGTCATAATCAAGCATCATATAAAGATGCCTGTACATATTAAAATCTGCTGGCTGAAGCGTAACTTTGGCAAAAATTAAGGATTTTGAAAAAAAATAATCGGTAACCTTTAAAGATCCTGATAAACCTGGAGCTTTGAGTTCCCTGGACAGCTGATGATAACGCATGGAAAGGAAAGAAAGCTCAAGTGGCAAAGCATACTTATTCGGATTTTTATAAAACTCAATAAGAAAAGGATTTTCTTCGAATTGTTCAAGGATCAGTTTACGGTGGTATTTTTCTGCTATCATGGTGGCCAGGGAGGTTTTTCCGGCACCAATGTTACCTTCAATAGCCAGATAGTTATATTTCATTGCCTTTTAGGATCACGCTGATGTTGTTTTGGTGCATCTTCGTGGTGTGGTCTTTCAGGCTTCGGCAGGAGGACTTTACGTGATAGCTTCAATTTACCATTATTGTCCATATCAATCAGTTTAACCTCTATTTCCTGTCCTTCTTTCAACACTTCATCGGTAGAAGCAATTCTTTTCCAATCGATTTCAGAAATATGTAACAGTCCTTCTTTTCCGGGCAATATTTCAACAAAAGCACCGAATGAGACAACAGATTTTACTTTCCCTTTATAAACCTGTCCTACTTCAGGGACAGCCACAATGGCTTTAATGCGTTCAAGGGCAGCCTGAATGGATGTCTGGTTGGACGCAAAAACATCAACCACTCCTTTCTGATCAACCTCCTCAATTACAATGGTTGCCCCGGTTTCATTCTGGATATTCTGTACTATTTTACCACCCGGACCAATCAGCGCACCGATCATTTCTTTTTCAATAATGATCTGGACAATCCTGGGTACATGTGGTTTGAAATCCGGCCTTGGTTCACTGATCACCTCATTCATCTTATCCAGTATATACAGACGTCCTTTCCTTGCCTGTTCAAGAGCTTCAGCAAGGATTTCATAACTCAGCCCCTCCACTTTAATATCCATCTGTGTGGCGGTGATTCCGTCTTTTGTCCCGGCAACCTTAAAATCCATATCCCCCAGGTGGTCCTCATCACCAAGAATATCAGAGAGAATCGCATATTTCCCGGATTCTTTATCCGTAATCAGCCCCATAGCTATACCTGAAACAGGCTTTTTCATTTTTATTCCACAATCCATTAATGCAAGTGTCCCGGCGCAGACGGTGGCCATTGAAGACGATCCGTTTGATTCCAGTATATCCGATACAATCCTGACTGCATAGGGATTGTCAGAGTCTGGTGGCATCATTCTTTTTAGTGCCCGGTGTGCAAGATTACCATGTCCTATCTCACGGCGACTGAGACCTCTGATGGGGCGTGCATCACCTGTAGAAAAAGGTGGGAAATTATAATGAAGGACAAACTTATCCGTACCCTGTATCAGCACCTCATCAATAATCTTTTCATCCAGCTTGCTCCCCAGTGTGATGGTTGTTAATGACTGTGTTTCCCCCCTGGTAAAAAGCGAAGATCCGTGCGCCGCGGGCAGAAAATCAACTTCACACCAGATGGGCCTGATCTCCTGGAGATTACGGCCATCAACGCGAAGGTTCTTTTCAAGAATAAGATTTCGGAGTGCTTTCTTTTCAACCTCGAAAAAATATCTGTTGAATATTATCTTCTTTTGTTCTTCCTCTTCATCCGCCTCCGGGATAAGTTCTGCAACCAGTTCTTCCTTAAGCTGATCCGTCTGCTCATGCCTTTCCTGCTTTGAAAGACCGGCACTGGCAATCTTCACAATATTGTCATATGCTTTTTTATGAACCAGTTCCCTCAAATCCTCATCATTCTCCTCATGGCTGTATTCTCTTTTTGTCACTTTATCCGCTTGTTTCATCAATTCCAGCTGAACCTGGCATTGCTTTTTAATTTCTTCATGGGCAAATTTTATAGCTTCCAGCATATCAGCTTCGGAAATTTCATCCATCTCACCCTCAACCATCAGGATATTGTCTGCTGATGCACCAACTATGATATCCAGATCAGCATCGCGCAACTGACTGAACGTTGGATTGATAACCAGTTTACCATTTATCCGTGCCACACGTACCTCGGAAATGGGACCATTAAAAGGGATATCAGATACAGCAAGAGCAGAAGATGCTGCCAGTCCGGCAAGTGCATCCGGCATAATATCGTTTTCGGCCGATATGAGGTATATTGTAACAAATGTTTCTGCATGAAAATCTTCTGGAAACAGAGGTCTGAGAGCCCTGTCAACAAGTCGTGAGATCAGTATCTCATAATCGCCGGGGCGTGCTTCCCTTTTAAGAAATCCACCCGGGAACCGTCCTGCCGATGCGAATTTTTCCCTGTATTCAACCGATAACGGCATGAAATCGGTATCTTCTTTTGCTTCCTTTGCAGCCACAACAGTTGCCAGTAACATGGTCTTTCCCATTTTTACAAGCACTGCTCCATCGGCCTGCCTGGCTAACCTTCCGGTTTCAATGGTAATCTTTCGCCCATTACCCAGATCAATTACTTTCTCAATTGTATTGTACATATTTGATAAATAGAAAAAAAGGCAACTCTCTGAATTGCCTTACCGTGTTTTATTTACGCAGCTTAAGCGATTTAATAATCTCCCTGTACCGGTTAATATCCCTGTCCTTCAAATAGTTTAATAAACGTCTCCGTTTACCAACCAGCGTTACTAGTGCCCTTTGCGTACTGAAGTCCTTCGGGTTATTTTTCAAATGCTCGGTCAGGTGTGCAATCCTGAATGAAAATAATGCAATCTGCCCTTCCGTTGAACCGGTGTCCTCAGCTGATTTTCCATATTTTTTAAAGAATTCCCTCTTCTTCTCTGCAGTTAAATACATCAGGATATTAAATTTAAATTTTTCATTTAGAAAATGAGAAGTGCAAAAGTATTTATTTTTTTGAATAAATCAATGGAATCGGTGAATAAAAAATAAATCAGAATTCTTCCGTCGCTCTGCTCCTTCGGGATGACATGACTCTAAAGACAAATAGCAGTACAAATGACAATTGAATATAAAATACTTTTACTTAGAAGAACGAAGATCCTGAAATCGCTTCGCTCTTCAGGATGACATCGATTCTAATGACACTTCCAAATTTACCAATAAATGACAATGAATGACAACTTAATAACAATTTAATGACAATCAATGGCAACTTAATGACGACTTAACACCTACCGAATAAATACTGAGGCACTACTGAATAACTACTGAAAAACCTTTATTAATGGCTAAATTGTTGAATGGTTAAATTGTTGAATGGTTGACAGATCTGTTTATACATAATAACTATCGCAGCAAATCAACAATTTAACAATTTGACAATTTAACAATTCATTTGGAAACACTACTGAATAACGATTGAATTATCAAAATTCCATAGCACCAAATACAGAAATGCTGCATTTATCAAATTTCTCCAACCACAAGAAGATTTTTCAATTTATTTACCTGGAAAGAGGTTCCAAGAACAAATATCTTATCAGATTTAGAAAGAACTACGTCTGGAGAGGGATTGATAATATAGGAACCATCCTCCTGTTTAAGGCCAATAATATTAGCACCGGAGCGGTTTCGGATATCCAGTTCCCTGATTTTCTTTCCGTCAAAACAGGAGGCTATTGACTCGCAGGTTATTTCCTCCAGGAATACATTATCTGGCTCCTGGAGCATGATATAATCAATAAATTCAACAACATCCGGTTGAATGACAAGCTTAGCCATTCTCTGTCCCCCCACACGGTCAGGCATGATTACATTGGATGCTCCTGCACGTTTGAGCTTAATATCAGAGCTTTCATTGGAGGCTCTTGAAATGATCATCAGGTTCGGATTGATCTCTTTTGCAGTAAGCACTACATAAAGATTATCGGCATCAACCGGCAGGGTGGTAATTAAAGCCCTGGCATTGATGATACCGGCTTCCATCAATACTTCATCTTTTGTAGCATCTCCTTCAACATAAAGAATATTCTCGGAAGTGCTTAATTTCTCAATCAGCTCCTGCTTATTCTCAATGACAACAAACGGTACTTTTCTGTACATCAGGTCAAGGGCAGCCTGGCTGCCATTACGGCCATAGCCGCAAATAATGGTATGACCCGTAAGTTTTTCGATCTTTTTTTTCACTTTTCGATCCCTGTAATAATTCCTCATTACACCATCAATAACATAACGTGTAAATGATGTAACGGCAAAGACAAATATACCAAAACTAATGATGATCAGAAAGCTGGTAAACCACATGCCGGTTGATGACAGGGGAACAACTTCTTTAAACCCAACCGTGGCAATGGTGATCACTGTCATGTATACTGCCCTGGTAAAATCCAGATCTTCAATGATTATATATCCTATAACACCCACCCAACCTATGATGAATAGCAATCCGAATGCAATCAGTGCTGATCTGTCTCTTTCTGATTTCATGTTTCAGCTGAAATATTTATGCTTTCTCCCTTTTCCAGTTCATTATGATTGGAGTAAACTTAAACTCCTCAATGTGTTCATCCGGGTGATGACAATGATATATTCCCTTATAACCGGTGAAATATAAAATAAATTATCGAATGATCTGGTTACCGACCTGACAAAATAAGCATTTTTTATAATTACAGTAATAATTTTTTAGTTGGAGCATGGCCTGGGAATAAAATGCATTTGGTACTTTCATACCGTATTCTTTCCATCCCCTTACCACCCTGTTTGCTTCGGGAGGAAGTTTTTCAAGGAATTCAACGGCTTTCTGCCTGTAATGGTCTGTACCTGTTTGTCTGCCATATTCAAAATATACAGGGATGAGCGTATTGATAATAATATTATAAACAGCTTCATTTCCTAAAGATTTCTTTTTAACGGTTGAAGGATTATTGAATCGGTAGTGTCTGTCCCAGTATCCTGAAGGTTCCAGCGATCTCAATTCATCGTATATGGCTTCCGGCTCATGTTCAAGGAATTTTGACACCAATCCCGGATTGGAGTTTAACATTGCTGCAAACTGGGCGATACGGACGGTTGGAAAATTCACAGGCCTCATCCTCAAGAATTTCCACAGCTCATGATGGATTGGTCTGAGATTGTATTTCTTCCTCAGAAAATCATATTCTTTTCTTAATCTTACATAATAATTATCGCCGTCCTTGGCTTCCAGAAATCCTGCCTGCCCAAACAATAATGCTTCTGTCTGGATTAGGCTATGACAATGCTTTTCAAGGTATTTTAGCGGCAAAGATTTTGAAAGTAATTCAAAGGCCAGTCCGTTCGTTTTGAAACCAAAATTTCGGGCCAGTTGCCGGTAAATGGTTTCTTTCCAGTCACCTTTTGTCTCCCTGTGATTCCTGATGATATCCGATGCTTTTTGCTCCATCCTCTCAGCCATTAGCCTGTCGAGCCATAGGTTCAGAATGAGGGGATCAATAGCATGGATTAGGTTGCCACATGGAATCCATTCAGTATTGTTAAGAAGGGACGAAAAACGCTCATGGATATGTGGCGGGAACCTTATCTCAGCCGTGGGTATGGCCTGCCTGCTTGCGGATGAAATCTCCATGTCATCCTGATAAACAAGATGTAGAATGATATTCTGGTAACTGCCATCATCC
>LJUQ01000045.1 GCA_001304505.1 Bacteroides sp. SM23_62_1 | reverse complement strand
TGGGCTCCCACCCCGGCTGAAATACCCTGGTTACGGATGAATTCAATGGATTCAGTTAGCATGTCCATCCTGCCTGTCCTTACCAGCCTGTCGCCATTTGCTCCCTGTATATACAATGTTGTAGCGCCATGATCGATAGCCTGCTTTATATCTTTAAATGGATCGGATTCATTTTCAAATATGCTTACCTGACAGATGGAAAGCATATCACTGCCGGTAATCTTTTTATATTGATTTAAGACGGGAAAGTAGAAGTTTACTATATTGGTAGTATTAATCCCGGCCTGTTCACAGATATTAAATGTCTCAAAGATTTTATTTTCGTTGTTGTACTGACGGAAAAGCTGGCTGACGTAATGAAGGTCTCTTGAATGTGACCAACCTCCTATTAAATTACACCCTAGAACCAGCCGGCTCATTTCAAGATTCCCTATTTTCCCTTTTGGTAATTCTCCCTTGAGGTCACTCAAATCAAATTTTTTTAGTGCAATAGTTGCACCTGAGAGTATATCGGGTTCTATTATTTTACTTTTTGCTGCTGATCCGATAACCATACCCCCGAAAAACGGAAGTGATACCAGACCTTTTAATAATTCCCTTCTTTTAGCACCCACGGTTTCACCGGAAGAAGATTGATACGGGTCTTCCTTCGCTGTGCCTCTGAGAAACCTGATAAATTTTTCAAGACTGAATTCTCTTGCGGGAAGAAAATAAACGATAATTAGAACAATCGCTTCTATAAGGTTCCTGTTAATGATCCAGTAGTGACCCTCAGTGGAGATTGTTAAGTGGGCGCTGCCAAAAGGGGGATAAGCAAAATAGTATAACAGAAGAAGTAATAACCCTGCAATGGAAGATACCCTGATAAATAATCCAAGAAATAATCCGGTTCCAATAAGAATCATTCCCCATATATTCATGAAATTGATAATATCGACCAGCCCAGGATTTGAGCCAAGCCAGTGAAAAAATCCTGATAAAAACCCATAAGATCCTCGCAGATAGGCTTCAGCAGACCATTCCGGATTGAACAACTTGATGACACCTTCGTATAAAAAATGCCATCCGACAGCAAACCTTAGAATAAAAAGAAAGAAAGAAATATTACGTTTCATAATTATTTAAATAAGTACAACGTTATTTGTCTCATTATAGTCTTTCGAAAATATTCGGTTCATAAAGATCATTCATGATTGTAATAATTTACCAATTGGAAATCTTTATTTAAACACAAAGGTACACGAAGGGTTATACAAAGGAACCCGAAGGACAACAAATTGGATAAATCACTCGAAAATTTTATTCCATTCCTTGTATTCTCTTCTCTCCCAGCTTTTCTTATGATAAATATAGCTTATGATGAGGGGAAGTACGGATGTGGCTTCGGCAAATACCATTTGCTCAAATGTAGTATCAACTTTACCCCATGATGATGCTTCTTTCAGGGTTGAGCCGGAACATCCGCCATCCCGGACATCTGCAACAGTGATTTGAATGGCATATTTGTGCATCGGGACAAACTCACCAAGTACCTCGGCACATACAACAGTATCCTGGACAAAATTTTTTGGTACGCCTCCGCCTATGATAAATAAACCTGTCACTGGTGCTTTCATTTTTATCATCGTTAGTTCCCTGAAATCCCTGACAGAGTCAATAGCAACATGTTTGTTGGGTTTTCCCCATTGATGTTTAACCAGACCAAATCCAGCGCTGCTGTCACTGAATGCCGGACAAAAAATTGGGACATTTTTTTCATATGCAACCTGAACCAATGAATCCTTTTTAACGGCGTGTTTGGTCAGGTATTTACCCATCTCCCTGATGAATTGACGGGATGAATAGATACCCGGTTTCATACTATCAGCAATTTCCTTAATTATATTATCACATTCCTGTAATTCATCTTCATCGATATAGGTGTCATAAATCCTGTCGATATAATGATGCCTTAGTTCTTTATCTTTCGCAAACTGGCTTCCCTTATAATGAAAAAACCCAAGAGCTTCAAAAAAATCCATATCTACAATCGTGGCACCAGTTGCCACAATTACATCAATCATCTTATATTTCACCATATCAGAAAAGATCCCCAGACATCCTCCTGCTCCTGTGCTCCCGGATATTGTCAGGATGTTTGTTGCACTCCGGTCGCGAATCATCCGCTCAAAAATATCAGCTGCTTGAGCTGTCTCACGGGAAGTAAAAGACATATCTCTCATGTGATTGATGATGGGCGTTGAATCGAAAGATGTAATATCAATATGCCTGATTTTATCTTTAAGAAAATCGGATTTCTTCATTGTGATTTATCTGGTATTTTGTTCCTAAAGTAAAGTATTTATTTATAAAAAATACAAATCTTTTAAGTAAGTTTTTTCAATAATAGAATAATTTAACAATTCATAGTTTGTGATTAAAAATAGGTATTATGAATGAGATTTTTATTCAGCGAAATGGAGTAAACAAAAAAATTTAACCATCCATCATTTACAAGAATACGAATGATTTATTTGATTGATTGGAAGTAATCTAACGAGTTGTGCAGCGAAATTTATAGTAATTGAATATGTGGATAATATTGGAAAGACATAATACAATCCATTTAAATAAAAATTTCAGTCCTTTACAAATGACAAAACTTATTAGTTCATAGCAGAATAAATGATTTAATTAATGTGGAATTAATTAATCTGACCGTGTTGAAAGATAGGTATATATGCCATCTTTTTTAAAAAGGTATAAATATTCTTGTTGCATCATAACTCCCTTTAAATCTATCGTGTCTGGCAGATTAATTATAGTATTAGTGTATGTGGAAATATTGAATTTATGGAATGCATTATGACGGGTATAAAATATATTTTCATCAGTAACCTGGAGATTCTTGTCAGAGAAAACGGGTAAAGTCTGGAAATAAGTTCCAAAACGGTCAAATAGAAGGATTCCGGTTTCAGGAACATTTAAATATACGATACTGCTTTTTTCGATCATACAGGAGGGATTTTGTTTTCCTATCAGTGATTGGAGGTTAATACTTTCATGTATAAGCCTTAAGGTTGCATCAAAATACTGGATTTGATTGTTCAAACGGTTATATACCCAGAATCCACCCTGGCTGGATGAACAGACAAGATTAACCTGATCGATTAAAAGATCATCCAACCGTATTGGGCTTCTTAATTCCTGAAGAAAATTATCTAGCCAAACAATCTGGTTGAATTCCTTGTAATATAACAGGATACGTAATGGATCTGATACATCGACAGAAGTAATATTCCCAAGATAAGTATTGGAATAATCGGCAAGCTTATCCAGGCGGAGGTTATACTTCCTGATGCTGTTTTGATGAATAATATATATATTACCTATAGGATCGGAATAAAATAGATTTCCATCGGTTCTAAGTGTCCCGATTAGTTTATAGCCATCCTGAGGATCAACAAAAATAATCTGCAGTATAAGCAGTATGCCAATTATTCGCATATTATGGTTTTATGGCAAAATGGAATGGTTGAATAATGGAGTATTGTAAAGTAAAACAATTTAGATACAAATCTGGCAACTTGAATTAGTTAATCAATTTTAATATTTCTTCGACATATTTTCTATTATTTGAAAGACGTGGAACCTTATTTTGTCCACCAAGTTTTCCTTTGCCTGCGAGCCACTTGTAAAATGTTCCTTTTTCAAGTTGTCTTACAGCGGGCATTTCAAGAGTTATATTCTTATATCGCTTGGCTTCATAATCTGAATTAATATTGCATAATGCATTATCCAGAATTCTGGTAAAATATTCAAGATTCTCAGGTTCGTTCTCGAATTCAATAAGCCACTCATGGTATCCCTTCGATTTTTCGGTCATATATACCGGGGCAGCTGTATAATCGTTGATTGTACTGTTGGTCTTTTCACATGCAATTTTCAGTGCCTTTTCAGCATTGTCAATAATGATCTCTTCTCCGAAGGCATTGATAAAATGTTTTGTCCTGCCGGAGATCTTAATCTTATGAGGGAACACAGATGTAAATATCACTGTATCCCCGATCAGGTAACGCCATAAACCCCCATTTGTTGTGATTACAAGGGCATAATTGATCCCCTTTTCAACATCCGCGATTGTATAAGCTCTGGGGGCAGGGGATTCAAGGTCTTCCAGCGGTATAAATTCGTAGAATGCACCATAATCAAGCATTAATAACATATCATCCTGCAGGGGATCATTCTGGAGCGCGAAGAAACCTTCTGATGCATTGTAGACCTCCATATAATTCATCGAATCTGAAGGTATTACTCTTTTAAACTGATCCCTGTAAGGGGAAAAACTTACTCCACCATGTGTAAACAATTCCAGGTTTGGCCAGATTTCAAGCAAATTATTTTTCCCGGTATATTCAAGGATATAATGAATAAGAACCAGATTCCAGGAGGGAACGCCGGCAATATTTGTGACATTATCCCGTATTGTTTCTCGTGTAATCAAGTCAAGTTTCTCTTCCCATTCCTCCAGCAATGCCACCTCCTGGCTGGGTGTCCGGATAAAATTAGCCCAGAAAGGTAGATTTTCAATAAGGATGGCTGAGAGATCACCGTAATAAGATTGATTGCTGTAACTTGATATCTTATGACTGCCTCCAAGTGTCAGGCCTTTACCAGTAAGAATTTTTGTGTTGGGATGATTCTGTGTATAGATTGCGATAATATCTTTACCACCACGAAAATGACATTCTTCGAGAGCTTCCATACTTACTGGTATGAACTTGCTTTTATCAGCTGTTGTTCCGGATGATTTGGCAAACCATTTTATTTCACTGGGCCATAAAAGATTTTGTTCACCTTCCATAACCCTGAGGATATATTCTTTGATTTCATCGTAAGAACGGACAGGCACCTGCTTTTGGAAATCCTCAATAGAATTTATTTCGGAAAATCCAAGTTTTTCCCCGTATTCAGTATCACTTGCCCTGGTGATAAGCTTCATCAGAGTTTCTTTCTGAACATCAAATGGATATTTCATAAAGAGATCAATCTGATGTAATCTTTTGATGTTTAACCAGGAAACTATGGAATTAATGATTGGCATATCCTTTTGCAGAAAAGACCGGTTATACTATTAACCCAAAAGCAAAATTACATCCCCTACCCTTATCCACAACTCACTTTATAACTCATTCAACGATTCACAACTCACGTTATAAAATAAGCATGGCATCGCCATATGTTCCAAAATGATACTTCTCTTTAATGGCGACTTTATAACTATCGAGAAGGAACCTATACCCTGCGAAAGCAGCAACCATCATAAGAAGTGTTGAGAGAGGGAGATGAAAATTTGATATCATCATATTCGGGATCTTAAATTCATATGGCGGGAAGATAAATTTATTGGTCCATCCGTCGAATGGTTTAAGATATCCGGTAGTGGATACTGAACTTTCAAGTGTACGTGTAACAGTTGTTCCTACAGCACAAATATTATTTTTACGATCTTTTGCGGCGTTAACAGTTGATGTGGCTTCTTCCTTGATAATAATCCGTTCTGAATCCATTTTATGTTTGGTCAGATCCTCCACATCCACAGTCCTGAAATTCCCCAATCCCACATGAAGAGTGATAAATGCAAATTCACAGCCCTTTATTTCAAGTCTTTTTAAAAGTTGTTTACTGAAATGCATTCCGGCAGTAGGGGCGGCCACTGCCCCTTCATGCTCAGCATAGACTGTTTGATATCTTTCCTGATCTTCAGGTTCAACATTTCTTTTAATAAATTTTGGGAGTGGAGTTTCCCCGAGACTGTATAGAGTTTTCTTAAAATCCTCATAATCACCATCATATAAGAATCGCAGGGTTCTTCCCCTGGAGGTTGTATTATCAATAACCTCAGCTACAAGAATATCATCTTCACCAAAATAAAGCTTATTCCCTATCCTTATTTTTCTTGCAGGATCAACGAGTACATCCCACAGTCGCTGTTCCCTGTTAAGTTCCCTGAGGAGGAATACTTCAATTTCAGCTCCTGTCTTTTCTTTATTTCCATAAAGACGGGCAGGGAATACTTTTGTGTTGTTAAAAACTAAAACATCCTTATCATTGAAATATTCCAGGATATCTTTGAAAATCCTGTGTTCAATTTTCCCCTTGTCCCTGTGAAGAACCATCAATCTTGATTCATCCCTGTTCTTAGCCGGGTACTTGGCAATCAGATCATCTGGTAAATAGTACTTAAACTGCGATAACTTCATAAATACATAATTTTAAATAACCCCTTTTTTATCGGGGGTCTTTATACGTATGAAAATCTAATTTGTTACAAAAATTTAATTTTTTCTTCAAAATTTTTCAATGTAAAAGCATCGGAGATTTTAAAATCCCCAATAGCTGTTCTTTTCAGGGCGACCAGATGGGCACCACTGTCGAGGGATTCACCGATATCCCTTGCCAGAGCCCTGATATATGTTCCCTTTCCACATCTAATACGCAGTACTAAAATGGGGCGGTTATATTCTACCAGCTCAATTTCCCTGATATAAACAACGTTCGGTTTTAATTCAATATTTTCACCTTTCCTGGCAAGATCATATGCCCTTTTTCCTTTCATTTTCTTGGCGGAAAATACAGGTGGGATTTGTTTGATTTTACCGGTGAACTGTGGAAGGATCTTAAGAATTTTTTCTCTGGTAATATGTTCAGTTGGGTGGGTATGGTTTATTTCTGTTTCAAGATCATAGGAAGGAGTTGTTTTACCGAGACAGGCTGTTGCAAGGTATTCTTTTTCAAGATTTATGTACTTAGTAATATCTTTTGTGGCATTACCGGTACATATTATCATCAGGCCTGTAGCCAGCGGATCGAGTGTTCCGGCATGTCCAACCTTGAGTTTTTTATACCGAAACCGCTTCTGCAGCAGGATCCGGGTCTTATTAACAAGATCGAAAGAGGACCATCCAAGTGGTTTATCGATCAGTATTACTGAACCCTTTAAAAAATCTGTTCCTTTTTCTAAAACAGGCATAAATTAAAATAAAAATATAATAGCTGTTACGCCAAGCAAAAAGCAATAAATTCCGAAATATATTAATTTACCTTTCCTGACAATCCGCAGCATCCACCTGCATGCAAGATATCCCGTTAAAAATGCGGACATAAATCCAATCAATAAAGGGAAATAACCAATACCACTTTGATCAGAAAATTCACCTGATAAAAGATCAATCAGATTCGCACCGATAATTGGAAGCAGGACCATTAAAAATGAGAATTTTGTTGTTTCATCCTTCTTATTTCCAAGTAGCAATCCTGTTGAGATAGTGGCACCTGACCTTGAAATTCCCGGCATTACAGCTATTGCCTGTGCAATTCCTATAAGAATAGCTGATATAAATGTAATCTCCCTGTTCCTGTCTTTTGCTAAATGGGATAATATTAAAAGACAGGCGGTTATAATAAGCATACTCCCGACAAACCCTGGATTACCGGTATAAAATTTTTCAACATAATCCTTAAGAAAGAATCCGACAAAAGCAACTGGAATCATTGAAATCAGAAGTTTTGCAACATATTGCGTGGATGTATTCCATTTCCAGGATATTCCGGTTGCCAGTTTAACAAGCTCAGACCAGAAAACAGTGATTATGCTTAAAACAGTTGCTCCATGCACAGCAACTGCAAACGAAAGGTCTTCACCGGTCTGGATATGAAGAATAACCCTTCCCAGTTCGAGATGACCGCTGCTGCTAACCGGTAAAAATTCTGTAAGACCTTGGGTGATCCCAAGAATTAAGGCCTCATACCACTCCATCGTTTTACTCTATTCTTCGCCGGTTTCTTTTGGCTTTTTCATGATTGCCCAGATTTCAAAGGCAAAACCTAACAAGACAATAATTGGAGCAAGTGTGATCCGTCTGAAGCTAAAAATTGCAGGATTAAATTCATTTGGATTATCTGCTTTTCCTCCAATCATCAGGAGAAATCCAATAATTATGATGACAAAACCGATTATAATCAATATATAGTTCTCTTTCTGAAGTGGGAAATCTGGTTTTTCCTTTTCTGTCTTTTTCTTTGGCATATTAGTTTGATTTAGTAGTACAGATCATCGGATCTCATTTTTAGATATTTATTAACAGCAAAAAAAGTGGAGATCCAGTTTAAAATGATACCCAGTATGATTACTATAGCAAAGAGGATTCCAAGTATATCAATATCCTGAAAGCTGATTATCTCAAGTAACTCATGTTGGGCAAGATAAATCACTCCCATTAAAAGAACCAGGGCGATAATCGCTGCATAAATACCATGTGTGGCACTTTTAATCAGGAATGGTTTGCGAATAAAAGTTTTTGTAGCGCCTACAAGTTGCATTGTTTTAATCAGAAAACGTTTTGAATAAACAGATAAGCGGATAGTGTTGTTGATCAGAGCAACTGCTATCAGAAACAATAACCCACTGAAAGCTAATATGATCAGGCTTATTTTACGAATATTATCATGAACAAGGTGAACAAGAGATTTCTGGTAGAATACCTCGCTCACTTCTTCCCAGCTCATTATTTCTGTTTCAATAATTGCTATACTGTCAGGATTTGCAAAACGGGCATTGAACCTGGCTTCAATTGATGCTCCAAGCGGATTATAACCAAGAAACTCAATAAAATCCTCACCTAATTCTTCCTCAAGTTCCATTGCTGCTTCTTCTTTTGTTATGTAATCGGTTGATTTTACAAAAGGCATGGCGTCAAGCCGTTTCTGGAGTCGAATGATATCAACCTCACGTATATTTTCTTTCAATATTATAGAAAATCCAATGTTTTCTTTTACATGATCGGATATTTTCCTGGCATTCAACAGAAGCAATCCAATTAGACCAAGAAGAAAAAGAACCAGAGATATGCTTATAATGGAGGTAAGGTAAGAACTTCTTAGTTTGCTTCTAGTAATACTGCTATCCTTCTTCTTCATGAGAAAAAAATAAGAATGCAAAGATAGAAATAAACTTATTAAATAGTCAAATTGTTAAATGGCTAAATAGTCAAATTGTTAAATGGCTAAATAGTCAAATTGTTAAATGGCTAAATTGTTAAATGGTTAAATTGCTGATATATAATAATTAACAATTTAACAGTGTAAATCCCATACGCTTCGTTATCGGGATTATTCGGTTGTAATATTTAACTTCATTTTCGGTACGTAAAATGCTAGCCTCCCGGAATATTAACTATTAATCCACGATTTCGATCCATCCATAGGGGTCAGGCTCGTCACCATATTGAATTCCTGTTAGTTTATTATACAGATTGACAGAGACCGGACCAGGATTACCATCTTTACAATATTCATAGGTTATGTTGGTATCCGGGTCAAAAATTTTACCAATGGGGCTGATTACTGCTGCTGTTCCGCATGCCCCGACTTCATCGAAAGAAGCAAGTTCATCTACTGGAACTGGCCGTTTTTCAACTTTTATCCCTATATCCCCTGCAAGTGTCATCAGGCTTTTATTTGTTATGGAGGGAAGTATTGAGCTGGAATCCGGTGTGATATAGGTATTATTTTTAATGCCAAAAAAATTCGCAGGGCCACATTCATCAATATATTTTTTTTCTCTCGCATCAAGGTATATGACAGATGCATATCCTTGTTCATGGCCTTTCTCGAGAGAGACAAGACTGGCGGCGTAGTTACCACCGACTTTTATGTGGCCAGTTCCCATTGGTGCAGCTCGATCAAAACTACGGCAGATCAACATATTCATGGGTTTAAAACCTTCTTTGAAATATGGTCCTACAGGAGTGACAAAAATCATGAAAAGATATTCACTGGCCGGTTTCACGCCAACTTCAGCTCCGGTCCCAATCAGAAGAGGCCTGAGATATAATGCCGCTCCCGTCCCATATGGTGGGATATATTTCTTGTTTAAATTGACAACTGTAATAATTGCTTTATGAAAAAGTTCATCAGGAACAACAGCCATTTTTATTCCAATTGCACTGTTGGCCATACGTCCAGCATTGTCCTGCCATCTGAAAATTCTGATTTTCCTATCTTGCCCCATGTATGCTTTCATGCCCTCAAAAGCTTCCTGGCCGTAATGTAAAGAGGTAGCAGCCATATGAAGGGGTATATACTCGGATGAAGTAATTTCGAGTTCACCCCACTGTCCACCCCGGTAATAACAACGAACATTATAATCTGTTGGCATATAGCCAAAAGGAAGATTCTTCCAGTCAATTTTCATAGCCATCGTCCTTTTAAGGTTATTTCAGTTTCTATAAAATTAACTATAATAATAAATATTGACAATGATATTTTTAAGTTAAGGGATGATTTAATCTGTTTATAAAATTTTGAATAGTAATCTGCCGGAAAGATTCAAAGATCAATAGGTGTGAATAATCTCCTTAATTAGATTTAATCCCTGCCGGGGATTTTCAATCTTTGATTAGCGTTATCAACTATGCGTTCCCTCATCCGCCTGAGGGGGATTCGGGATGACATGCTTCAGGAGGCGAAATTCATTAGCTCTTCCACCTTGTATTCTATATTATGTGTATCATTCCTTTGCCTTCTTACTGCAGGAGATAACTAATCTCACACCCAAGTACACAAATAAAAAACCAATTAATCATTTTCCTTAGCCTCAGCCTATACCTTAGCCTTCTTTATTCTGTCCCATGCTCCATGCATTAGGAGAACTGAAGAATATTTTTAATCTGATCATCCTTGCTTACTTCACGAAGTCTTCGTGCTGCATCCGTAAAAAATTCATGATTTTTAAGGAAGTCTGCCTGGTAAGTATTCCATTCTTTCTTGGATTTTATCCTTTTCAATGTCCGGTATTCCTGGTAAAGTTTATCAGATTCGATCAGGAAATCAACACGACCAAGATGATCCATATTAGCATCACATATAATTTTTTGAAGAAGATCAACTGGTTCAGGTGGCATTTTTGTTGCCATTATCAGCTTATTGATCTGATCAATTTGGAACTCATTATATTTGAATAATGGCAGAATTTCATGTGCCATTTCAACCGAACGTTTTTCATGTTCATCGATCGTATCAATATAGCCGATGTCATGAAGGAGTGCTGCTGATCGGAGTAACAACAAATCCGTATCAGCCACCTTTTCAGACCTGCCGAGAAGTTCAACCTGGTGATATACATGGGATGTATGGCCGGAATTGTGAAAATAAAGATTTTCTGGAAGTTCTCCATCCAGTTTCTGAAAAATAAATTCCTCAAGATCCAGTAGTCTGAGCAGCTGAAGCCTGATTTCAAATTTCTCGTTAGGGGTAACTTCATTATTGGCCTGTAATTCAGGTTTAAGGCCTTTTGCAAAATACATCTCAATATCCCCTTTATATTTAACAGGCATTTTTCCTCTGTACTGACATTCAAAGAAATCTTCAACCAGCCTGAAAGTTGTGGCAGAAATATTAACCTTACCAGCTTCTCCGGACGATTCCATTCTGCTTGCAGTATTTACAGTATCTCCCCAGATATCATAAGAATATTTTTTCTGTCCAACCACACCTGCAATAACTGAACCGGTATGAATTCCAATCCTCAAATCCCATATATCTGCTTTGGTTTTTTTCAGATCTTTCATGTATGCCTGCATCTCAAGCGCAGCCAGAACAACTTCAACGGGATTGGTTCTGTTTTTAACGGGGATGCCCCCAGCAGCCATATAAGCATCTCCAATCGTCTTGATTTTTTCAATATTATATTTTTCAACAACCGAGTCGAAATGAAAATAAAATTTATCAAGTTCATCAATCAGTGTATCGGGATTCATCTGTTCAGCTATTTTTGTAAATCCCTGAATATCAGCAAACAATACTGTTGCCATTTTAAATTTGCTGGAGGTGGCTTTGCCCGTTGTTATTAACTCATCTGCAGTATTCTTAGGTAAAATATTTGCCAGAAGATTATCACTTTTTTCTTTTTCCTTAATTAACGCTTCGGTTCTTTCCTTAATAATTTCTTCCATTCTGTATCTTCCCTGCAAATTCCTGAAAGTCTTCCACTTATGAATAAAATATATGCTTATCAGTATACAAATAATATAAATAATGATGGCCCACCATGAAATATACAGGGGTACTGCAATCCGGAAACTAAACTGAGCAGGAACCGATATAATTCCCGCTGCATTCATGCTTCTGACCCTGAAGTTATACCTTCCGGCAGGGAGATTATTGAAGGAAGCCTGATTCGTTGTACGCCAATCTGACCAATGGTCATCCAATCCGTCTAAACTATACTGATAATGTTGCCTGCCTTCACAGGAAAAGTCGGGACAAATAAAATTAAAATGAATATTATTTTCTGAAAATGGTATCCTGGTTAGTTTCTTTGAGGGTTTATCTTCCGTATGGTATATATTACGTTGAGGGGATATTATTAATTCATTATTCAGCTTAATATTTGAAATGTGAGTCTGGAAATGAAAGACATCCCTGTTCCTGTATGATGAATCTGTTCTCATTAGAAAATCATCAAAGCAGATCCATAACGTATTATCATTATCGGGATAAATAGATTGAATATAGCTACTATTTATCCGGCTGTTATTAAGTTGAAAAAAATCGAATTGATCCTGTCCTGAAGGAGAAACTCTCCATATTTGAATCTTATTTAATTCTGGATCGAAAGTTTTAATCCATAGATTTTGTCTTGAATCCTCTGCTAATGGGATCATTGTCATAGTTGAATCATTATTTCCTGAAAGATAAAGAGTTGTATATGGAATAAAACAATTTTCATCAGCATTATACCAAAACCATCCCTCTGCAGCTGAAACTATCAATTTATTATTTAAGTGGGTAAATCTAACAGGCTGATAATCTGAGGGAAGACCTTCCTGTATACCATAATGTAAATATTCCATATCGGGCTGATATCCACCTGATAGAGAAATCCTGAAAAGGCCGTTATATAATGTTGATACCCATAGATAATGATGATCCGATTCTACCATATTCACCACATGATAATTTAATTTTGTGGATACAGCCATGGCGGTCCATTTGTTATCGGATTGAGAAAGTGCAATTAATCCATTGGGAGTACCGGCAAGAAGGATACCGGGATTTGATTGTGGCTGATAGAGGATATTTACCTCATACGGGAAAATAAGGGATCCTTTATTATCTTCAATCTGGATAATACCTGATCTGCTTGGTGAAAGTAAAATGCTCCCGTCAGATAATAGATTTCCGCAGTCGTAGTCTGTTCCCGGTAGTTTTGTGAATATTGCCTGTTGCATGAAATTATTTCTGGTAGCAGGTTTGAGGAGAAATATCCCCCTTGAAGATGATGCATATATATTTTCTTTATGACGAACAACCGAATGTAAGTCCCCGGAGAGGCCACGGGTATGATTAAAATAACTGAACGGGGAAGGCCAATCAACTCGTGTGAGTACGTCATCTTGAACAACCCAGGCATTTCCGGATTGGTCAATGAACAACTGATTAATTTTTTTGTCCGGAAGAAAATCTGCTTGGTTGAAATATTGTGGAAAATTCTGCCAGGGTTCCCAGATGGCAAGCCCGCACTTTTCAGATACAATAATCAATGATCCATTATCGCAGGACATCCCCTTTAAGTAGCCATTTTTAGTGATAAATGAGTCAAGAGGAGTTCGAAAGGTCTTAAATGAACCGTTATAATATATTTGGAAATCCTTTTCAGATGTATGGATCAATAGAGAATCTCCCAGTGGAATCATCCCGGTAACTGTTAATTCCGTTAAATATTCAGAACCGGAAACAGGTAAAACTTGATCGTCTGTGATTATGAATAAACCAGAATTTTTCAGAAACAGGTATACTCTGTTACCAGCCTGAACTGCATATTCGGGAGTTTCAGGAAGATGAACTGGCTGAATGATTTTATCCTGATAGACAAATGTGTGTGTATTCGTCAGGATCAGAAAGTAACCATCTGAAGGAATAATTTGCTGGACCTGACCAAAATCAGAAATACTATCATAATTATTGGTCAGCAGATCGACAAATTGCATGGAACCGTCGTGACGATAATCAAGTATTCCGAAACTTTGATCCCCTCCAGCGTATATTACTCCCATGTTGTCGTTGACAACAAAAACTTTCCCATCAATATAGATTTTTTCCCAGGAATTTCCATCGTATCGAAGAATGCCATTATAACCACCAATGTACAGAAAGCCTTTTACATCCTGAGCAATTGAATTAAATTGATATATTCCTGTTAGGCTTGGAGGCTGAACATGACAGGTATTAAGAATTCCAAGTTCTTGATATTGAGCAGATAACGGTACAGAGCAACAATAAATAAGAAAGAAGATCTGAAAAAAAATGATTCCGGACTTTACCAAATTGAAGAGAAAATTCATAACTTGTGTCTCTTAAACTTCGCATGTACCCATGCTGACAAATTTAAGAATTAATGCAATAAATCATTAATAATAAAATTCTATCATATGGAAACGAAAACTAAGAAGATCATTATGGTACCCTGGGATTTTTCAGAAAAAGCTGAATATGCCCTGGAACATGCCGTCCAGCTTAGTAAAATCCTGAACACTGATGTGGAGCTGATTCATATTGTAAAAAAAGATAAAGAGTTGGATGATGCCAGCAGGAGAATGGACAAAATCCTTGAGGAAATAGAAAACAAACATGGCATAAAACCAATGTCTGTTGTTAAGGTAGGAAATATTTTCACTACAATTTCGGAGGTTGCTACTGAAATGCATGCTGAAATGGTAATTATGGGAACTCATGGTATGAAAGGCATGCAAAAACTGGTTGGGAGCTGGGCGCTCAAAGTAATTGCCGGATCCAAGGTTCCTTTTATTGTTATCCAGGCCCCACCTTCATCACATGGCTTTTCAGATATTGTTTTCCCGCTTGATTTCAGGAGGGAGAATAAAGAAAAGATTAACTGGATCTATTATATAGCTAGATTATATAATTCAAAGTTTCATATTATTAAAGCAAAATCAACAGACAGGAAATTTGTAAAAGGAATTCAATCTAATCTTCACTTTACAAAAAAATTCCTGGATAACAATGAAATTTCGTATGATATTATCACAGCTGAAGGTAAAAAAGACTTCACAACCGAAACAATTGAATATGCACACAATGTCAATGCAGATTTAATCCTGATCATGACAACAAAAGATATAAATCTTGCTGATTATGTGATTGGGGCACACGAACAGAACATTATATCAAATAAATACCAGATACCTGTTATGTGCATAAATCCGCGGCCGGGTAAGATTGCAAGTGGATTCAGAGGGATGGGTGGTTGATTTTGACCGGTCATTACATTTTATTAAAACCGGGATTTTATCGGCTGATATTAAAAACCCCGGGCTTCAAAAAATAGTATGTTTTGAAAAAGCCCGGGGTTATTTTATTAATATCATGGGAAGTAGATTATGATGTGCCATGAAGAAACTTATTTTCGCAACACATAATCCTCATAAAGTAAAAGAAATACAAAACCTGATCAGTGGGAGGTTTAAAATTCTCAGCCTGAATGATATTAATTTTCATGATGAAATCTCCGAAGACCGGCTAACCATTGAAGCAAATGCCCTGAAAAAGGCATATCATATTCACAGAATATACGCAATGGATTGTTTTGCTGACGATACGAGCCTGGAGGTGTTAGCTCTTCAAGGGCAACCCGGAGTGTATTCAGCACGTTTTGCCGAATTAACCAATGAAGTGAATTCAAATGAAAATATATCAGATGCCAACATCAGAAAATTATTGAAATTGATGCAGAATGTTAATAATAGAAGTGCAAGATTTCGAACCATTATTGCACTCATATACGGTTCACAAGAGTATTTATTTGAAGGTATAGTTGAAGGTACAATTCTTCATAAAAAGAGAGGTTTATCCGGGTTTGGCTATGATCCTGTCTTTCAACCATCAGGGCAAAAGCTGACTTTTGCGGAAATGTCGCTTGAGCAGAAGAACAGTATCAGCCACAGGGCAATAGCAGTTAATAAATTAGTAGAATTTCTAAAATCCTACGCTTAATACTGAATCTCCAGGTTTTAGGATAAATAGAAATGCTACAGGGTATAAGTTACAAATTACAGGTTAGTGTAAGTATTGTGAACAGAGTGGTTGAATTCTAATACATAATAACTCTGACCTTCTGATTGGAATATTCTTGATATGCAATTCATCAACCTTTAATTCAGAAATTTATATTCTAAGAATCAAAACCAATTTAAACTATTAATGAGTTCTTTATAAGATCGACTATATAATACGGATCATAAATTTTCTTTGGATACCATATCAGGTGAAAAATATTATAAAAAAGAATCTTTTTTCTAAAATAACTTGTTAAAACATGCGTATTATACTTTATGATGAGAAATATAATATCATTACTTACTATTATTATATTCGCTATCTTATCTGATATATCTGCCGGGCAGCTGACAGTTGGGGAGTGGAGAACTCATCTTCCTTATTCACAGGCAATTGGTGTTACAGAGGCTGGTAATAAGATTTATTGCATGACACGGGGTGGATTGTTTTATTTTGACAAGGCTGATAATTCTATTAATATTTTCACCAGGGTGGATGGATTATCGGACGTGCAGATAAGCTGTATCAATTACTCACCTGACTACGACGTGCTGGTCATCGCATATCAAAACGCAAATCTTGATCTCATTATGGGAAATGAGATTTATAACTTGCCGGACATTAAGAGAAAATCCCTTACAGCAAATAAATCAATAAATAATATCATGATCATCGATAAGTATGCTTATCTGTCATGTGGATTTGGAATAGTGGTAATCAATCTTGAAAAAATTGAAGTAAAGGATACATACCTGATCGGAGATAACAGCAGTTATAAATTTGTTAATGATATGACTTTTGATGGCCGGTATCTGTATGCGGCGACTGAGGATGGTATTTATAAAGCGGATATCAATAGTCCCAACCTGATAGATTATAATTACTGGAACAGGATTGATAATGCTCCTCATTATAATAAAACATATAATCATATTGCTTTCTTTAATAATAAAATATATGCAAACTACTACAATGAAGTAAGTGGTTCTGATTCAGTTTACAGATATGATGGGAATAAGTGGGCACTTTTTTCGGAGGTATTTTTTAACAACAGGACACGATCACTTGAAGTTCATTATGACCGGCTTGTAACTATAAATGGCTGGGCCACCGATATTTTTGAGAAAAATGAAGTCAACATCAAACATTTCGGTTCATATAATCCGGTGCATGCAATTATTGATAAGGATAATTATTTATGGATTGCTGATGAAACAGAAGGTCTTATTCTGAATGCCAGCTCATTAAATAAAGAAGTATTTATTCCAAACGGGCCACTGAGTAACCGGGCAGTAACCCTTGAAATAGTTGATAATAAACTGTTTGCTGCTGCAGGAGGAGACAACAGGAACTGGAGAAACTTATGGTACCAGTTCGAAATTAACCTGTTTGCTGATGGTTTATGGACAGGATTAAAAGAAAATACTCACAGAGATGCAATCAGCATTGCTGTTGATATAGATAATTCAAGTCACTATTATACAGGTACCTGGGGTTATGGATTAATTGAAATATATAATGGAGTAATCGTTAACGTCTATAATGAATTTAACAGCAGTTTGCAGAATATTTTACCCGATGGCAATTATATCAGGTTGGGAGGTATAGCCTTCGATCATGAAAAGAATCTCTGGATAGCAAATTCTGAAGTTCCGAATCCCATCTCAGTTATGAAATCAGATGGCACATGGAAAAACTTTGAGTTTGGTAAAAAGATCAGCAATGTAGAGACAGGCAAAATCATGATTACAAGTCTTGACCAGAAATGGGTGCAGCTACCGAAAGGAAACGGTTTATTTGTTTTTGATATAAAAAATACACTGGATGATCATTCAGACGACGAATATATAAAACTGGATATAATAGATGAGAATGGCAAGATCATTACAAATAATGTATATTCCTTCGCTGAAGACAGGAGCGGTAATATCTGGGTGGGTACCGACAAAGGTGTAGTGGTCTATTACAATCCGGGAAGAATTTTCAATTCGGATCTATTCTATGCCCAGCAAATTAGTGTACCAAGAAATGACGGAACACTTTTAGCAGATTATCTGCTAAGTACTGAAACAGTTACAGTAATTACAGTAGATGGTGCAAACAGGAAGTGGGTTGGTACTGCAAGGGCTGGTGCTTTTTTGTTTTCGGAAGATGGCTTCCAGGAGGTATATAATTTCACAAAGGAAAACAGTCCTTTATTTTCGAACAATATCCAGGATATTGCCATCAATGGAAAGACCGGTGAGGTTTTCTTTGCAACAGACGTGGGGATCATATCCTTACGGAGTACAGCAACAGATCCCAATGAAAATTTCAGGGATGTTTATGTTTATCCGAATCCGGTAAGGGAGGATTATGAAGGAGAAATTGTTATAACCGGAATGGTTGAAGATGCAAATATAAAGATCACAGATATCAGTGGTAATATTGTTTATGAAACTACATCACTTGGTGGACAGGCTATCTGGGATGGCCGGACTTTTGATGGCAGGAAAGTTAGCACCGGAGTATATCTAATTTTTTGTACCAATAAAGATGGTTCTAAAACCTATATAACTAAGCTGCTGGTTATTAATTAGGTTGAAGAATTTTCAGAATTATCCTTGCAATCCTGATTGTAGTTTGTGAAAGCGTTAAAGCGTTTATGCGTTTATATGGATAAAAATGTAAATGGGTAAATGAATAAGCGGGTAAGAGGAATTTATTAAAGTGTATATGTGTTGAAGCTTTAATGCAGATATTCGATTCCTAATTGCTTGATCACACCAGACAATCTCATGTTAGAGGACAATCGAAAACCACACTATTTCCAGTTAGAAACTTCAAGTACCTGTTTCATATCCGATCTCATCAATTACCAGATGATTTGGTTGATAACCAAAAGTGAGTGAATAAGTCCGGCAGGTAACTGCAAGTATCTGTTTCATATACACACTCATCGATAATTAAATAGTTTAGTTGTAACCGTAGATAGTTGAAAATGTCCGGTTGAAAACCTCAAATAACAGTTACAAATTCATACTCAACAATATCCAGATGGTTTGGATGGTAACATAAAATAGTTGAATGTGTCCGGTTGGAAACCGGACTTAACAATTTCCATAGTTACCATTATAGTCCGGTTGGAATCCGGACCTTCCAAACAACATCTAATACTTTATTTCCAAACACAATAACGCGGTAATTCAAAGATTTTATCAATTAACTTACCAATTATGTTTTTATTCCATTTTTTAATTTTTAAATTCCGCGACTTTCACTTTATCATCTTTTCACCTTCACACTTTCATACTTCATAACCTTTGCACTTATAATCCTGTCAACAGATTTTATTAGTAACTTGGAACTGTCATAATTCCCGTTCATTATGCTTACCAAGGTAAGGGGTATTGTACTTCATCATCTCAAGTTTAAAGAGAGCAGTGTTATTGTACATATGTATACGGATATGTATGGCAGGCAGGCATATGTTATAAACAATGTAATGGGGAAAAAGGGAGGACACAGGTCAAATCTTTTACAACCGTTGTTTTTTCTGGAGTTGGAAGTATATTATAAGCAGGAAAGAGATTTAAAGCCTATCAGGGATTTCAATCAATATATTTCTTTCAGAACGATTCCATATGATCTTTATAAAAGCACGCAAGCGTTATTCATTGCAGAAATCCTCTACAAATCATTGAGGGAGGAAGAAGCTGCACCGGAATTATTTGATTTCCTTATTAATTCGATCCAATGGTTGGATACAGCAGAAAAACATTTTGCCAATTTTCATATTTTATTCCTGGTACAATTAACAAAATATCTGGGATTTTTCCCGGATAATAATTATTCCCCGATAAACAGGTATTTTGATTTGAGAAATGGGCAGTTCACAGGGAATGAATATCTTCACACAGATATCATGGGCATTCAAACAAGCAAAGCTTTCCATATGATATTAAAAAAAACATTCAACGACCTTCCTGGCTTCAGCATTAAGAAGGAAACCAGGCAACAGTTATTAACCTCATTAACAGATTATTACCGCCAACAAATTCATGGATTTGGAAATATAAGGTCACTTCCTGTTCTCAGAGAAATCTTTGAATAGCCATGCTTATTTGCTGTAAAAGTGTATTTTTAGTGTTTTCCGGATAAAACTTTTTTATCCGGTTTACGTAGAAATGCCAGTAACTTTATCTGAAAAATTCCTTGTATCCAGAATCACTTTAAATTATTGATTTTTATACAGGTTAAATTATTGACCGGTGCAACCTGAAGGGGGTTTTTATTGTCATAAAAAAATGGTTCTCGGTTTTTTAAGATGGCTGAGGCTAAGGCTGAGTGAGTGTGTGATTGGGGGACGGGGTGTTGTTGGGAAATGGATACAGGTTGTTGATTATGTGAAAGTATAGTGTGTGAATGGAGGTAATTTTTTTGAGGATCATCATTAACCAGATTATCTGGAAGGTTTGAACTGATAAATAAAGTATTTCAGCTTTTATGGATAAAAAAATCTGGTAATTTCAAAAAGAATAAAAAAATAAAATACATTCAGGGCTTTTTTATGATTTGCTTATAAAGCAAACATAAAATGGTACTGATAACATATTTTTCAATAACCATCGATCTTTAAAAAAAAAAGAAAAGAGGTCGAATGGGGATTTTGTTGTTTATACTGAACATTTAAAATTTGACAACCTTATTAACTCATATTACTTGTTGTTTTACTACAATATTAGATAGACTAAGGTTTAGAAATATGCAAGATTGGGGAAGAGGCAAAAATATATTGTCTATTAAGGCTATTATTATATTATCCTTATTCCTTTTAGTAGACTCATCTTTAATAAAAGCACAAATCACTTCTGCTGGCACAGGAAATTGGAATTTAACCACGACATGGATTGGAGGTATTGTACCAGGTGCCGGGGATGATGTTATTATTGCAAGTGGACATACTGTAACATTAACAGATATTAGATTATGTAATAATATTACAATCAACTCAGGGGGAACTCTGCAAATTACAGGATCTGATTTTACAGTTAATGGAACAACAAACATTTCAGGTACTCTGAATGATAATAACAATAATGGTACAAATAATTTTATCGGAGCAATAACAATTAATTCAGGGGGAACATGGAATACAACAGCTGTTACATTTAGCAGCAGAGTACAAATTAGAAGTAATATTACCAACAATAGCAATTCTGTCGATTTCGGGGCATTAAGAGTGTATAACAACATTATTATTGATGGAACTGGAACTCTTAATTTAACAAGTAATTTCAATTTTGATAATGTCTATACAGTAACAAACAGAACTACAGTCACCATTAATGGAATCCTTAACCAATTTAATCCTCAAAATGGAACATGGATTAATGATATAAATTCAACTCTCAATTATCTCGGTTCTTCAGAACCAATGAATGGTGTTGGTACTTTTACAGCTAATGCAAGCGGAAATACAGTCAATTATGCAGGGACCAATCAGAGTATCGTAACACCTTCGGGGTCCACTTATTTCCATTTAATAACCTCGGGATCTAACACAAAGACATTGCTTGGAAATATAAGTGTGAATGGCAACCTAACAATTGGGGTCGGAACCATGCTTGATGTTAGCATAGGAAATAATTATAATATTACCATCCAGGGGAATTGGATTAATCAGGGCACTTTTAATGAACGACAGGGTACCGTTATTTTTACAGGAACAGATTTGCAGACAATAACTGGAAATCCAGATGAAACATTTTACAATCTAACAATCAATAATACAGGTTCAGGGATACAACTTGCTACGGGAAATGTTATTGTGTCCAATACATTATCAATGAGCACTGGTAACATTGATACAGGTACTGGATTTATCAGAATAAATAATGGGTCCCCTGCAGCTCTAAGTTATAATTCAGGGGTTGTACTAGGAGAATTACGGAGGAATATTAATTCTAACTCAACTTATTTCTTTCCGGTTGGTACAGAAGATTATGAAAACTTTTTTACGATTGATGTTAATTCCTATTTCGGGGGAGGATATCTGTCAGTTGAATATATATCCTCAGATCCGGGCAATACCGGTGGATTTCCAATTACTGACGGATCATTGGACATCCTAGGACAGTTTAATGATGGATATTGGGATGCTACTTTAATAGGAGGGTGGTCCATTACAAATTATGATCTGATATTGGAAGCGAATGGATTTACTAGTTATGACCTGAATACCTCTTCGAGAATTATTATAAGAACAAATGGAGGTATCTGGAATGTTGATGGAACACATGCAGATGCAAGCCCTCCTGAGGTTTACAGGAATGGTCTGACTGGTGGGATATCCAGTTCAAGCACTCAATTTGGTATAGGATATACTGATTGTATTTCATTTGATACTCAGCCTTCTTCTCAGATAAAATGTTCAGGAGATAATGTTTCATTCTCAGTAGTAGTTTCTTCATCAGGTACAATCACCGGATATCAATGGCAAAAGGATGGAGTAAATATTACGGGTGAAACAAATTCAACATTAACAATTACCGGGGTTGATTCATCGGATGCTGGTGGCTACAGATGCATTGTTACCACAACCTGTGGTACTGGAACCAGTCAGACGGCTACCCTATCCATAGAAGAACCATTCGCCGGTCTCGGATATGCTTATCGAAAGACCATAACTATTGATGCAGCGAAAGTATACGGTAATGAGGATCTGATTAATTTCCCGTTGCTTGTAAGTTTAACAGATCCTGATCTGGCAACTACAGGTAATGGCGGATATGTGGAAGATGCATCTGGATATGACATTGTTTTTGCTGATAAAAATGGTTACAAACTTGATCACCAGATTGAAAAATATGTGGCTACCACAGGAGAATATATCGCCTGGGTCAGAATCCCTGTACTTTCCTATGACACTGATACTGAGATTGATATAATATATGGTAATCCACAGGTAGTCTCAAATCCCTCGACACCTAGTACCTGGAGCGGGAACTATGTTGGAGTTTATCATTTAAATAATCTATCAGATGCAACTTCTTATGATAATGATGGATCTGGTTCGGTGACTACCATTATAGCAGGTCTTATCGGGGATGCACAGGAGTTTGATGCAAGTGCTGATTCTATATCGATTACAACGAACAATTGGGATATTGATGATGGATCCATAAGTGCATGGGTAAAAAGTGATGGCAATCCAGGTTCAGCATATATTTTTGGACATACGGATGCACCCGCATGGGAAGACCGCATCCAGCTTTATATGGATGGTAATAACCAATGGCTGGATCTGGGCTTGGGGAACAGTCATACGAGAGATTTGAATATATATGAACTTTTAACGGGATCATGGTATTATGTGGTATTGAATTGGAATGATGCGGGCAACTATGAAGTATTCGTCAATGGCGTATCCAGAACCAGCGGTACATATACAGGCCTGGTTGATCTTTATCCTGTTGCAGATATCGGCAATACAGGAAACTATTCAGCCCGGACTGAAGGCTGGGATGGTATTATTGATGAAGTTCGGATCTTAACTGAAAACCGTACCGGTGGATGGAT
>LJUQ01000044.1 GCA_001304505.1 Bacteroides sp. SM23_62_1 | reverse complement strand
TCCCGCCACTTGTAAAACCGCCTGTTTCCAGAATGACGAGCAATGCTTCAACAAGTTCGTAAATATTTATTGGGAATTTATCGGTATCCCAGCCATTTTGATAATCCCCGCGATTTGCATCCATACTGCCCAGCAATCCGGCATCGGCTGCGACCTGGAGTTCATGCTGAAAAGTATGCCCGGCAAGGGTTGAATGATTGATTTCTATATTTAGTTTGAAGTCACCGGCCAGACCGAATTTGTTGAGGAAGCCGATTACTGTAGCAGCATCAAAATCATACTGGTGTTTGGTTGGTAGACATAATTCTCGCCACCAAGTGCGATGGTTGCATCCAGTGCATTCTTAACCTGGGTCGCTGCATAGGTTAAAACATTGAAATCGGGATTTGTTGCAGCACCATTCATATATCTTGGATGAGAAAACAGATTTGCCGTTCCCCACAACAATTTTACTCCTGAAGCCTTTTGTTTTTGTTTTGCATAATCAACTATTATCTGAAGCCTTTTTTCTGATTCAGCTATTGTATCAGCTTCAGCAACAATGTCAAAATCATGAAAGCAATAAAACGGAATACCCATTTTAGTTATGAATTCAAATGCGGCATCCATTTTTTCTTTGCCATGATCAATCGGGTCCTTTGCATGTGACCACGGAAAATCCTTCGTTCCGGCACCAAAAGGATCTTCACCGGTACCTGTAAGGGTATGCCAGTATGCAACGGCAAAACGAAAGTGATCTTTCATAAGTTTTGTTCCAACTTTCCGGTTTTCATCATAATACCTGAAAGCAAGTGGATTGTTAGATTTGGGCCCTTCATACGCGATCTTCTGAATACCCGGAAAAAATTCTTTATTTCCTATTAAATAATTCATAATGAGTTAATTAGATTTATTGTTATGGTAAATGTAGTTTAAGTTGTCTGAGCCAGGCATCATAGGCCTGTTCATAAAGGTCCCTGCAGGCATTATCAGGTTCAATGGTCATGAGTTTTTTCAAATTACTGAAAGCACTATCGAATGTGGTATAGAATCCACACCCGATACCTGCACCTTTTGCTGCACCCTGGGAGCCATCTGTGTCGTAAAGCTCAATAACTGCTCCTGTTAATCCCGCGAGGGATTCCCTGAAAACAGGACTGAGAAACATATTTGTATTACCTGCCCTGATGAAGGAGGGTTTTATTCCGGTATTTTTCATGATTTCCATCCCATAGTGAAAGGCAAAGACTACCCCTTCCTGTGCAGCACGAATGACATATGCATTTGAATGAATATTAAAATTAAGATTTGCGATATGGCAGCCAAGATCGCGGTTATTTAACATTCTTTCTGCACCATTGCCAAACGGAAGGATGGTCAATCCTTTTGCACCAATGGGTACACCACTGGCAAGATCATTCATCTCATCATAATCCACATCTGTATATACCATGTTGTGCTTTAACCAGCTGTATAATATTCCTGTACCGTTTATGCACAACAGGACACCCAGGCGTGGATTATGTTGATCATGGTTGACATGTGCAAATGTATTTACCCTTGACTCAGGATCATATTTGATCTCATCGCTTACACCGTATACAACACCACTTGTTCCTGCTGTTGCAGCTATCTCACCAGGGTTTAACACATTGAGTGAGAAGGCATTGTTTGGTTGATCACCCGCACGGTAGGTAACCGGTATGCCTTCTTTCATTCCCAGATCTTCCGCAACTGATTTTAATAACCTGCCCTGCTCTGAAAAGGTTGGAACAATATCAGGAATCAGATTTTGGTGGATGTCATAATGAGTGAAAAGAAATTCAGCGAGGTTATGTTGTTCAAAATCCCAGAAAATTCCTTCCGAGAGTCCTGAAATTGTTGTGTTAATTTCCCCGGTCATTTTCATCGCAATAAAATCTCCCGGCAGCATGATCTTATATATTTTATCATATGTATCGGGTTCGTTTTCCTTTACCCAGCGCAATTTGGAAGCTGTAAAATTACCCGGTGAATTAAGCAGGGATTGCAAACAACGCTTTTGTCCTATTTTTTTAAATGCCGTATCCCCGACATTCACAGCCCGGCTGTCACACCAGATAATGGATGGCCTGAGAATGTTTTGATCCTTATCAATTATTACAAGCCCGTGCATCTGGTAAGAGATGCCAATCCCAATAATCTTTTCTGCCTGAATTTCAGATTTTGCCATTACATCTCTGATGGCCAGTTTTGTATTGAGCCACCAGTTCTCCGGGTCCTGTTCGGCCCAACCTGCCGACCTGGCAATAATCTCCATTTCATGTTTGGGATAAAATGCGGAGGCAATGGTAGCACTGCTGGTGGCTGAAACTACACTCGCCTTAACTGATGAACTTCCCAGATCAATTCCTAAAAGATACATTTTGAATTATTAAAATAAAGAGTTGAGCTATTAAATAATGCATGTTATTGAATGTTATATTTTTATATCAGGCCGTGCCGCCAACATGGTCTGATATACATCTGATTATCAATGTTATCGTTTTTAATAGCACAGCACGTTATAATTAGTCTTCATATTGTTTGATAATCCTCTGTTTTATCCTTTGGCAGGGTAAAGGTGAAAGTGGTTCCTTTTCCAGGTTCACTGAATACTGAGATATCTCCTCCATGTCGACGGATAAAATCCTGGCAAAGAATCAATCCAAGGCCTGTTCCAGCTTCTCCTTCAGTACCCTGCGTAGAATGAAATTCCTCCAGGCGAAATAGCTTGGGCATATCCTCTGGTGGTATGCCAATTCCAGTATCTGTAATGCTTACAGCGATAAATTTATCCTGATCCTGATATGTTATGGATATTTTACCCCCAATGGGTGTATATTTAATAGCATTATTAAGAAGATTCCGTATCACGGTTTCGGTCATATTCTTGTCGGCATAAACATGAATATTTGCATCAATTTTTGTCGTAATGGTCAATTGTTTCTTTTCAATGGAGACATGAAAAATATGCCGGGTTTCATCAATAATTTGATATAAAGGAAAGACAGATGGATTATATTTGATGGTATCTGATTGTGTACGCGACCATTGAAGAAGATTTTCCAGCAGGTTATGGGCATGATGGGAAGACTCGAAGATCAACCTGATATATTCCTTTTTTTTCTCATCATCGATATCCTTATAGTCTTTGATTAGGAGATCGGAGAAGCCCAGTATGGAATGGAATGGATTTCTCAGGTCATGTGCTATGATAGAGAAAAATTTATCTTTTGTAATATTCAGTTTCTCCAGCGTATCCCGCTGTTTTTCAATTTCTTTTTTCTGCTGGTTAATCATATCCTGGGCCTTCTTCAGTGCTGAGATGTCAGAATCAACGACTACAAACTTGGTAATATTACGTTGACCATCCAGGATTGGTGTGAGGGTGGATTGTGTCCAGATAGTTTTTCCATCTTTATTGATTTCTTCACTCTGATACCTAACAGTTTCTTTAGTATCACGGCATTTGGCCATGATACCTTTGATATAGGGATTATTACTGGATTGTATTATATTTTCACCTTTGGCCACAACAAACTGCTCGAGTGTATATCCATAGACCCTTGTAAAACTGTTATTGACATATTCAAAATTGCCATCGGCATTGAGTATAATAACCACATTATCTGTTTCTCGGGCAACAATAGATAGTTTTTTAAGTTCCTGGTTAGCATGAATAAGGCTTTCAGCCTGGGCAGCAAGCTCTTCTGCCTGCTGTTGTATTTCTTCCTGTCTTTCTTCAAGAAGGGTGTTAACATGTTCAAGTTCTTTGGCATGTTCAATTATTTTATATTCAGCTTTTTTCAGGGCGGTGATATCTCTGCCCATCCCAACAATACCAATAACATTACCTTTACTATCCTTGACGGGGATTTTTGTAGTTGAAAGGAACACCTCTTCTCCAAGCTCATTCAGGGCCACTTCCTCAGCACCGATCAGGGGATTTCCCGTTGCAACAATTCTTCTTTCATCCTGGTAAAATTTTTCTGCCAGTTCTTTCGGGTAAAAATCATAGTCAGTCTTACCTTCCATCTGGCTGGGTGATTTCAATCCATGCACATTGGCAATTTTCTGGTTTGATAAAATGAAACGGCTCTCCCTGTCTTTAATATAGATATAGTCTGGCATATTATCGATCAGTGTGTGGAGAAGGTTATACTCAAGTAATAGCTGGTCATTTGAAGATAGGTCCGGCTGTGGTGTGGTCTTCTTATATTGATAAAATTTATAGTATACCCATGCCGTCGTGGCCAGGAGGATAATTGAGATAATCATGAAGAGCCACCAGTAATTCGAAATCATCATAATATCTGTTTTACCGGATCAATTTAGTTCAACACGTTTCATTTTAGGGGCGATGAGGTTAAAGACAACCCATGCAAACAGGTAGGCTGATGCAGCAATAATGAACAGTATGAAATATCCAGCTTCGATGTGACCTTTTTCCTCAAAGAATTCGAGTATATTACCGGCAAACCCGGCAATTAACATACCACCAACGGCACCGGCCATTCCTCCGATTCCTGTTACTGAAGCTACTGCTTCTTTAGGAAACATGTCAGATACTGTTGTAAAGATATTTGCAGACCAGGCCTGATGTGAGGCAGCTGCGAGACTGATGAGTCCAATTGCACCCCAGAAACCTATCCAGGACGCCTGGGTAAAAATAACCGGGATCACTAGAAAGGCAAATATCAACATTGCAACGGCACGACTTCGGTGAACGGGCCATCCTCTGTTGATAAAGGAGGAAGATAGCCAGCCTCCGAATACACTTCCAATTGTTGTTGCTGTATAAATTACCACAAGCGGAAGGCCAAATTCCTTAACATCCAGTTCCCGTCCCTGCACATCAGATAACCATTTTGGAATCCAGAAAAGATAAAACCACCAGACAGGATCCGTCAGAAACTTACCGGCAAAAAAAGCCCAGGTCTGTCTGAATTTCAATAGTTTTATCCATGGGATGGATTTCTTCACAATTTCTTCTTTGTCACTAAGAATGTATTCAAATTCCGCTTTGGATAATCTTTTCTGTTTTTCAGGGACTTCATAGTATATGAACCAGAAGAGTAACCAGATCATTCCTATGGCACCCGTTACAATGAAAGCCATCTGCCATCCGAATTTTACAATGAGCCATGGCACAATCAAAGGAGCGAGAATCGCACCCACATTGGTTCCGGAGTTGAATATACCTATTGCCAGGGCTCTTTCCTTTTTTGGAAACCACTCTGCTACTGTTTTAACAGCTGCCGGGAAGTTGCCGGCCTCACTGATACCCAGGAAAGCACGGGCAACACCAAAACCCGCTGCTCCTTTTGCAAGAGCATGAGCCATGGCCGCGATGCTCCATATTAAAAGAGCCAGAGCATAACCTATTTTGGTGCCTAATTTGTCAATTATACGACCAGCAATGAGCATACCCAATGCATACGCTGCCTGAAAACAGATTATAATATATCCGTACTCCAATTCACCTATGCCAAGGTCTGATTTAAGAACAGGTGCAAGAATGCCAATCACCTGCCTGTCAAGATAATTTACCGTTGTTGCGAAAAAAATCAATGCGCAGATGGTCCACCTGTAATGGCCAATTTTATCCATCGCTACGGAGAAGCCACCTTGCTTGGGGGATGAAGATTTATGAGAATTGTTTTGCATTGGTAAATTGTATTTGTATCATGGATAGCTAAGATAATAGAAATTTTACATAGTCATACGAATTAACCCATTACAACAACTACATCATTTTCTTCTATCGCTCTATTCAATGGAATATGATTACCCTTTATCGGTTGATTATTTAAAAATAGTTCCTTGATACCGTATGAGACATGAGATGGATTCTGAATTTTTATCCGGAAAATTTTGTACCTGAATTTGCGGATTATTTTTAATTCTTCCCAATCGTGTGGAATACAGGGATCAATAATCAAACCATTATAATCGGGTCTGATTCCAAGGATATACTGGCTGATGGCAAAAAAATTCCAGGCAGATGTTCCGGTCAGCCATGAGTTCTTTGCTTCACCGGGACGAACCGAATCTTTGCCGGCAATCATCTGGGAGTATACATAAGGTTCTGTTTTATGCAAATCACTAATATCTTCAAGGTATGAGGGTGCTATTTTTCTGTAATAATCAAAGGCCTGATCCCCGTTACCCAGAAGCGTTTCTGCAATCATAATCCAGGGATTATTGTGACAAAAGATTCCTGCATTCTCTTTATACCCTGGGGGATATGATGTAATTTCTCCCATATGTATCAGATATTCAGTAAATGCCGGATTATTTAAAACGATTCCGTATTCACAGTCAAGGTACTTTTTTACCGAATCCAGGGCTTTCCGTCCTCTGCCATCTTCCTTTCCAACGCCTGCCATAACACAAAAACCCTGGGATTCAATAAATATTTTTCCTTCATTATTTTCCCTGGATCCAATCTTTTTCCCAAAATGATCATATGCTCTTACAAACCATTCACCATCCCATCCATATTTATCAACAGCATGGATCATTTTCTGAATATGGATGGCAGCTTTTTCTGCATCTGCCTGTTTACCTGTTAGTTTACATAACGTGACAAAATCATTCCCATAGAGTATAAACATACCCGCAATCATAACTGATTCTGCTTTGCCACCTTCTTTATTTTCTGTTGTCTGAAATGATTCATCCGGATTATCGGAAAAACAATTCAGATTCAGACAGTCATTCCAGTCAGCCCTGCCAATAAGGGGAAGCCCATGTTCACCGATATTATTAACCACATGATAGAAAGATCTTTCCAAATGCTCAAATAAAGTGGCTGTATTATCAGGATTATTGTCGAATGGAATTTGCAGATCGAGTATTTCAAAGTTGCCTGTTTCTTTAATATAGTTTACAGTGGCGAAGATAAGCCATAAAGGATCGTCATTAAAATTTCCACCAATATCTGCATTGCCCCTTTTTGTTAAGGGTTGGTACTGATGATAAGCACCCCCATCCTCAAATTGTGTTGAGGCCAGGTCGATGATACGTTGCTTTGCCTCTTCCGGCATCATATGAACATAGCCAACCAGGTCCTGGTTGGAATCCCTGAAACCGATACCCCTTCCAATTCCTGATTCAAATAAAGAAGCACTCCTTGACATATGATAGGTAACAACACACTGATACTGGTTCCAGATATTAACCATTCTATCAAGTTTTGCATCATGAGATTGGATGGAGTAATGTGAAAGCAGGTTGTCCCACCACTTCTTAAGCTCCTGGAAGGCTTCCAGCACCTGTGAGGATGATCCCATCCTGTTGATCATCTCATGTGCCCTGGATTTATTGATAATCCCTTTAGATTCCCATTTGTTATCTTTGTTATTTTCGACATAACCGAGGATAAAAACCAGTTGTTTTATTTCGCCCGGCTTAAGAATTATCTCCAGATGATGTGAGGCAATGGGAGACCATCCATGAGCAACACTATTGTTTGACAGGTTTTTCTTCACACCATCAGGCATGCTCAGTTCATTGTATAATCCAAGAAAGGTGTCCCGATCTGTATCGAATCCCTTCATTTTTTCATTTACCCAGTAAAAAGCATAATGATTTCTTCGTTCCCGGTATTCTGTTTTATGATAGATGGTAGATCCATCTATTTCAACTTCACCCGTGGAGAAATTTCTCTGGAAATTTGTCTGATCATCCAGGGTATTCCATAAACACCATTCAACGAAAGAAAAAATACTCAGAGATTTTTGCAGCTGACTGTTATTTTGTAGTGTCAGCAACTGGACTTCCCCTGTAAAGTCAAGTGGGACGAAATATAAAACCTCTGCTTTAAGGAAATTTTTAATTCCCGTGATCCTGGTATAGCCCAATCCATGCCTGCATTCATAGTCATCGAGGTCGGTTTTTACAGGTTTCCAGGCTGGTGACCAGATTAATCCATTTTCATTGATATAAAAATATTTGCCTCCTGTATCTGGTGGGATATTATTATAACGATATCTTGTTATACGTCTCAGGCGCGCATCTTTGAATAAGCTATAACCCCCTGACGTGTTTGAAATAATTGAAAAGAAGTCTTTGTTCCCCAGATAATTAATCCAGGGATAAGGAGTTTGTGGTGTTGTGATCACATACTCTCTGTTCTGGTCGTCAAATCTTCCGAATTTCATTATAATAAATTGTTAAATTGTTAAATCAATGAGACTAAATTTTAATGAGCCAATGGGCGAAATGAAAATTAAAGTCGAAATTAACACCGATAGCCCGATGTATCGGGATCTGGTTGTCTATGAAAATTAAGTATTGGACTGTTAAAATCGTTTGATTATTAAACTGGTAAAGGTTATCCATAAACAACAATAGTTTTTATACCAATAAACAATTTAATAAGCTATGCTAACACACATTTTTTTTTCAAAAAATACTAATTAAGACTAACTTTAAAGCGCATTAAATTACAAAAATCATGGCAGTAAAATATGAAGTTCGTTATGCGACCAACCCTGAGGATTTCAAAAACTATGATACTGCAAGGATTCGAAAAGATTTTTTGATAAGTGACCTGATGGTTCCCGGGCAGATAAAAATGGTATATTCTCATTACGACAGATTCATAGTAGGTGGTTCAATTCCGTTGAATGATCCCCTGATGCTGGAAGCGATTGATCCGCTCAAAGCTAACTTTTTTCTGGAAAGACGTGAAATTGGCATCATCAATGTTGGTGGCTCCGGGCTTATAAAGGTTGATGGAGAATCCTTTGAAATCAATAAGAAGGAAGCCCTCTATATTGGAAGGAGTCATAAGGAAGTTTTATTCACTTCTTTGGATAAGGATCAGCCCGCACATTTTTACTTCAATTCGGCGTTGGCACACAAGGAATTTCCAATAGCAAAAGTAGGGCTTCAGGATGCCGAAACTGTTGAACTTGGGTCTCTTGAATCTTCCAATGCTAGAAAAATCAATAAGTTATTGGTAAACAGTGTCATTGATAGTTGCCAGGTACAGATGGGCATTACTGAATTGCAGACAGGTAGTGTATGGAATACGATGCCTGCGCACGTCCATTCAAGAAGAATGGAGACCTATTTTTATTTTGATTTGCCTGAAGGGCAGGTTGTATGTCACTATATTGGGGAGCCTGAAGAGACCAGGCATATCTGGCTTACCAATGAGCAGGCAGTAATATCCCCTCCATGGTCGCTGCATTCTGCTGCCGGAACCAGTAATTATTCATTTATATGGGGAATGGCCGGAGAAAATCTGGACTATTCCGATATGGATTGGATAAAACCTACAGATCTGAAGTAAAAAGAAAATCAAAACATCTTGGATATAAACCCACACAACTCACTCACACCTCCGCCCCTTCAGGGTCGAAATTTCACATAACCCAAAATCCATAATAAATCATGTCACACCCGTTTTTTGATCTATCAGGGAAAGTTGCTCTGGTTACAGGTGCCACTCATGGATTGGGGATGGCTATTGCAACCGGTTTGTCCGAAGCAGGCGCTCGCCTCATAATTAACGATATTTTTCCGGATAAACTTGAAAAGGCAATCAGGCAAAATTCAGAAAAAGGCATATCCGTTATAGGATATCTTTTCGATGTAACAGATGAAACCGCCGTCAGGGAATACCTTGACAAAATAGAAAATGATGTCGGACCTGTCGACATACTGGTAAATAATGCAGGTATCATCAAACGGGTACCATTGCTTGAATTAAAACTTGAAGAATGGAAACAGGTTGTTGATGTTGATCTGACAGGACCGTTTATCATGTCGAGGAATACAGTACAAAAATTCATGTTACCAAGAAAATCCGGCAAGATTATAAACATGTGTTCGATGATGAGTGAACTTGGGCGCAACAGTGTGGCTGCGTATGCAGCTGCAAAGGGAGGATTGAAAATGCTGACCAGGAATATGGCAACCGAATGGGCCAAATATAATATCCAGGTTAATGGCATAGGTCCAGGTTATTTTGCTACCGAACAGACAGCACCAATTCGAGCAGAAGGGCATCCTTTCAACGAATTTATCATTAATCGTACACCTTCTGCCAGATGGGGCGATCCGGATGACCTGAAAGGAGCAGCTATTTTCCTGGCTTCAAAGGCTTCCGATTTTGTCAACGGGCATATAGTGTATGTGGATGGAGGTATACTGGCGACAATTGGAAAACCTCATGGTGAGGAATAGGGAGTCAATTGGTTTATTAGTATATTGGTGTGTGTGGGTTTTGGGTGTGAAGGTGTGTAGGGAGGAGTGTATTAAGGATTTGACACATTATTGAAATTAATCACACTTTGTTCCCACGATTTCCTTCCCTGTTGAGATGATTATCAGGTTCTCTGATTTTTTTCATATCTGGATGACAGAATGCATGGATTAACAGGAATTATATCGCTGATTTAAAATACATCTTATGAAAAAAGTAATTTTTATTTTCATTACCACGTTGATTGTTTCCTGCACCACAATGGAAACAGGACGCTATTCAGGATTAACGCTTGAAGAAAAACTCATTGAAAAAAGAGTTGATTCTGTATTGAATCTGATGACACTGACTGAAAAGATCGGCCAGATGAATCAATACAGTACCTGGGGTGAACCTACTGGTCCGGGTGCAGAGGAATCTCTCCGGATGGAAGACCTGAAAGCCGGTAAAATAGGATCATTCATCAACCTTACCGGTGCAGAAAATACCCGTATTGTGCAGGAGATTGCCATGAATGAAACACGTCTTGGCATTCCTTTGATCTTTGGACTGGATGTTATTCATGGTTATCGTACCATATTTCCTGTTCCCCTGGGTGAAGCAGCAAGCTGGGATCTGGAAAGGATTGAGAAAAGTGCAAGGATTGCTGCCATTGAAGCTGCCGCATCAGGTATACACTGGACTTTTGCACCGATGGTTGACATATGCAGGGATCCACGATGGGGAAGGATAATGGAGGGTGCTGGAGAAGATCCCTTTCTGGGTTCACTGGTAGCAGAAGCAAGGGTAAAAGGATTCCAGGGAGAGAATCTTGAGGACCCAAACACCATTGCTGCATGTGCGAAACACTATGCTGCATATGGGGCTGCAGAAGGAGGAAGAGATTATAATACAGTTGATATTTCAGAAAGGACATTACATGAGATATATCTAAAGCCTTTTAAAAAAGCAGCTGAAGCTGGTGTCAGAACTTTCATGAATTCATTTAATGAGATAGGCGGGATACCGGCTACCGGTCATCCTGAACTGGTGCCTGAGATCCTTAAAAAAGATTGGGGATTCAGAGGATTTGTTGTATCAGACTGGAACTCAATAGGTGAAATGATACCACATGGTTATGCCAGGGATATGGCTCATGCAGCAGAACTTGCCATCACATCAGGTACTGATATGGATATGCAGGCGGGATGCTACACCCGTGAACTGGACACCCTCGTGATGAATGGAATTATAGATGAAAAACTGATTGATGAAGCTGTCCGCCGGATACTCAGGATAAAATTTCAACTGGGTTTATTCGATGATCCATTTAAGTACTGTGATCCTGACAGGGAAAAGGAAATGATTCTTCATCCCGATCATATTGAGCATGCACGGGATATAGCAAGACGATCAATAGTCCTGCTAAAAAATGATAATGGACTCCTTCCAATATCAAAAGATAAAAAAACAATTGCTGTGATTGGCCCGCTGGCAGATGATCAGGATGCCATCCTGGGGGAATGGAGGGCAAAAGGATTAAGTGAGGATGCTATTACATTAAAAAGAGGTATTATCCAGGCAATAGGTGAAAATGGCACCATCCTTTACGCAAAAGGATGTGAGATCGATGATGATTCTGATGAAGGCTTTGCAGGAGCAGTCAACGCAGCAAGATTGGCTGATGTCGTTATAGTTGCTCTTGGTGAATCAGCCCTGATGAGCGGAGAAGCACTTAGCAGAGGGAATATTGGTTTACCGGGCAACCAGGAGGAATTATTGAAGGCAATACACAGAACTGGTAAACCTGTTATCCTGGTATTGATGAATGGCAGACCCCTGACAATTCAGTGGGCAAGCGAAAATATTCCTTCCATCATTGAGGCATGGCTGCCGGGAATCCGGGCGGGGAATGCCATTGCTGATGTTATTTTTGGTGATTATAATCCATCCGGTAAACTGCCGGTGAGCTTCCCTTATGTAATGGGTCAGATACCCGTATATTATAACCATAAAAATACAGGTCGCCCGATGCAGCCGGAACAAAGGTATACGTCTAAATACCTTGACATACCGAATGAACCCTTGTATCCCTTTGGTTATGGATTGAGTTATACAACCTTTGAATATTCGGAATTGAAACTTTCATCTGAAATCATGGGTATGGAAGACGAACTATCTGTATCGGTAATTGTGAAAAATACAGGTGACAGAGCAGGAGAGGAGGTGGTACAGATGTATGTCAGAGATATGGTCGGAAGTGTTACAAGGCCCGTCCTGGAATTAAAAGGATTCAGTAAAATTTTACTCGAGCCGGGACAGGAAAAAGAAGTGGAATTCAAACTGACAGCCGCTGACCTGGCATTTTATGGGGCTGATATGCAGTTCAAACCGGAACCTGGGACATTTAAGGTTTTTGTGGGAACCAATTCAGTGGATCTCTCAGAAGCAGAATTTGCACTCAAAGAATAGCAGGTTTAATATTAAATCATTTTTGGTCACAGAGAACTACAGGGTTTTAACGAGTTACACAGAGAAAAAGGCATAGAAATTTTTTGTGAACCACCAGGATTCTTTATAGACCTCTGTGTCCCTCAGTGACCTATAATTCCCTAATCGTAGAAACCAAAATAATTCCTTGCATTATAATAACATATGTCCTTAACTGTCTTTGCGAGCAGTTCAGGTTCATCAGGTAATTCTCCTTTTTCAACATCATTACCTAAAATATTACACAGAATCCTTCTGAAATATTCATGCCTTGGATATGAAAGGAAACTTCTTGAATCTGTTAGCATACCCACAAAACGGCTCAGTAATCCCATGTTGGAGATGGTATTTATTTGTTTTTCAATGCCATCTTTCTGATCCAGGAACCACCATCCGGATCCATATTGCATCTTCCCGGGTATACTGCTATTATTGAAGTTATAAATCATCGTGGCAATCAGTTCATTATCCCTGGGATTCAGGTTATAAACAATTGTTTTTGTCAATTTTTCATTTTTCTCGAGATGGTCAAAAAATTTTGACATTGGTCTTGCTATCTCAAAATCTCCTATCGAATCATATCCTGTTTCAGGCCCCAGCATTTTCATCATCCTGGAATTAATGTTCCTGATTGCACCGATGTGGAATTGTTGTGTCCATCCTTTATCGTGATCCATTTCGGCAAATAAAATCAGCATTGATGATTTGAACTTGAATACTGACTCCTCATCCAGCACTTTTCCTGATCTTATTTTTGTGAAAATATTCCTGATTTCTGAATCATTAAAATCCTCAGCATAAAAAGTCTCAATGCCATGGTCTGAAAGCTTACAACCATGTTCATTAAAATAGTCGTGTCTTTTCTGTATTGCTGTGACAAAGGTGTTATAATCGCGGATATCGGTATCCGAGACAGAGGCCAGTGTGTCCAGGTAGTTGTTGTAGCTTTCAGGGTTATTTACAGCCATTGCATTATCCGGCCGCCAGGCAGGTATAATTTTAATTTCAAGACCATCTTTCCTGATCTTTTTATGATATACAAGGGAATCGACAGGATCATCGGTGGTACATACAACCTCGACTTTCATCATTCTGAGAAGATTCCTGATACTATATTCAGGAGATCTTAATTTCTTACTGGATGATTCAAATATCTCCATTGCCGATTTGCTATCAAGAAGCCGGTCAATTTTGAAATATCTCAGAAGCTCCAGGTGAGTCCAGTGATAAAGGGGATTTCTTAATGTAAATGGAACAGTATCAGCCCATTTTTGAAACTTCTCCACATCCGGCACATTGCCCGTGATGTATTTTTCGGGTATTCCATTTGCTCTCATCGCACGCCACTTGTAGTGGTCGCCATAAAGCCAGGCCTGCGTGATATTTTCAAAAATTTTATCATCAGCAATTTGTTGAGGCGGGAGATGACAGTGGTAATCGATAACAGGTAAATCTTTTGCATGCTGGTGATATAAAAATTCAGCTGTCTTATTATCGAGAAGGAAATTTTCGTCAATAAATTTTTTCATGTCTAAATTTTACATAGTCTCTTTATATGCCTTTCAAAAATATTTTCAGTCACATTTTTTTCGATCACATCACTAAATTTTTCTAATGAATTGATATACTGTTCGCCAAGTTCAGCTGCGACCTTATACCCGACATGAAGAAGTTGTCGGAAATTTGGATTATATTCCGGATGATCCGGGATGTGTCGCAAAGTATTAGAATATTTATTTCCATCCCACTTGTCAACATGATCAGGTAATGGCAGAGATGATTCATCGATTTCTATCACAGTGGTGTAAGGTTTGCATAACTCCTCTTTTCTGGCATAAGCATTCCTGTAAATTGTTTTTGCCATATTGAGTCCTTCATCACCAGCCTTTGCCAGTCCCGTCACTTCTTCCAGCCATGTAGTACCGGCAGTTTTGATATGAATCCCTTTATCATATTTTCGAATCAATTCACCAACAACGGGATATATGCTGAATTTATCACTTCCGGAATGGATACTTAATTTCAGATTTTCCGGCAGGCCAAATATCCTGATAGCATGATCAATCACCAGCAGATCCTGCTCAAATTCCAGCCTAAACCGGTCTGGATCACCTTTATAATCAACTCCTTTATTGAACCTGCCGGTAAATCTCGGTGCGATGGTCTGCACAGGAATCTTTTCACCGGCAAGTAAACCAAGTATACAGAAAAGTTCTACCGGTGTCTGTGGATCATTTACTTCATCCATCGATATTTCAGGAATAAAATCCTTGCCGGCCCTGCATTTTTTTATATACCTGTAAATCTTACCTGCTTCCTGGGTTGCATTTAAAAATTTTGTGCCTATATCTGTGAGTAACTCTTCCGTGATATAAAACTCGCTATCTATACCGGGAATATTCAATTTTCCAATGTATTTCTGGCTGTTCCCGATGAGATCTTCGATATCTTCTTCAACGGGTGGTTTGCCAATATAATCGGCAACATCAATTGTAAAAAAATCACAATGATTTATAAATTTGTCCACATTTAAAAGGCTAATGTGGTCTGCATCAACAAAATATGGCAGGTCCCATTGGAGTGCTGCAACAGCCTCATCTGCTTCCACCCGGGTCTGTTCAGGGGTTGATTTGACGATCTGATGTTCACGGTTGGATTTATTCCAGACAGGAATGATTTCAATTCCTGCCTCTCTTACCATTTGTAGTGCCTTTAACAGAGCCTTTCCCTGATGATTAAAGCGGTCACCAATACCAAATGAATATTTTCCGAGATTCATCGTCTGATAACATAGACATACAGAAATTAGATAAATGTAATAATAATAAGTGGATTTATCTTTTGTTTCATTATCTTGTACTCAGGTGAAAACAAAAATCTGAATTCTAACTGCCGGTTCATATAATTATTTTTATGAAGCCAAATAAAATCCATCATGATGAAGACAATATCATTTAATGATTTAAAAGATAAAGTATGTGTGATTACGGGAGGTGCGGGTATCATCGGAAGGGCGATTGTTGAAGGCCTGGCAGGTGTAGGTGTCAGGACTGCCATCGTGGATATCAACATTGAAATGGCACAACAGGTGGCAGGCGAAATTGAGCAGCAATACAATACTGAAACCATTGGTATACAGGCCGATGTATTAAGCCCTGAGTCACTTGAAGTTGCCCGGGATCACATACACGAGAAATTTGGAATGACCGATATACTGATTAATGGAGCCGGGGGTAATTCACCCAGGGCGACGACTCAGGTTGAATTTATAGAAGAGATAAATCTTAACGAACTAGAAAAAACATTTTTTGGTCTGGATATCGGTGGTTTTGATTGGGTTTTTGATCTTAATTTCAAAGGAACCCTTCTGCCAACGATGATATTTGCCCGGGATATGATTGAAAGAGGCAATGGTGTTGTACTTAATATTTCGTCCATGAATTCCTATAAACCCCTGACAAAAATTCCTGCATACTCTGCTGCCAAGGCAGCAATTAATAATTTTACACAATGGCTGGCTGTTCATTTCGCAAAGATGAATATCCGGGTTAATGCCATCGCACCGGGATTTTTCCTCACTCAACAAAACCGGTTTTTGCTCATTGATGAAACTACGGGGAAGCCAACACCAAGGGGGAATAAAATTATTGCTAACACGCCGATGGGCAGGTATGGTCAGACGGAAGAACTTCAGGGGACGGTACTTTACCTGCTGTCAGATATATCCAAATTCGTAACAGGTGTGGTTATTCCGGTTGATGGGGGCTATAGTGCCTATGGGGGGGTGTAGGGAGAATGGTTCCTGGTTTTTGGTTCCAGGTTTCTGGTGGATGTGGATTAGGAGTGACGTACTCACCCCCTTTGATTCCACCCCTCTTGTGTGATAGGGGGAGAGTCCTCAGATTAGTGTGTGAACCGGATTTCTAAAGAAAATATAATTTAAATAAAATCGATTGACTTAAAAACCTGCTGATTTTACTGAAGCTTAAGTACATGACATTAGTAACAAAGAAGATTTAGTTAATGAAAAGAACTGATTATTGATTAACAACTATGATGATGGATCAACAGGACAAACTAAGACAATTAAAACCTGAGAAAGAATTGTTTATTGGTATCGATTCAGATGGTTGTGTATTTGATACAATGGAGATTAAGCAAAAAGAATGCTTCTGTCCGAATTTCATAAAATTTTATGAATTACAGAAAGTTTCAAAATTTGCGAGGCAAACCTGGGAATTTGTAAACCTATACTCAAAAACACGGGGTCTTAACAGGTTTCTTGCTCTTATTGAAGCAGTTAAACTCCTTGGTGAACGGAAGGAGGTACAACTAAGAAATGCTATCATGCCTGATCTTATGCCTTTAAAGGAATGGACAGCGAAGGAGAATAAGCTTGGAAATCCGGCACTGGAAAAATATCTTGAAAAGGTTAGTGAGCCGATGCTGGATCTTACCCTTAAATGGTCAAAAAAAGTTAATGAAGATATAGCTGATATGGTCCGGGGTGTACCACCCTTTTCATTTGTTAGAGAATCGCTGGAAAAAATAAAATTAAAAGCTGATTCAATTGTTGTTTCACAGACACCGGTCGAAGCTTTAATCCGTGAGTGGGAAGAAAATGATATCGATAGATATGTAAGATCTATTGCGGGCCAGGAATATGGAACAAAAGCTGAACACATAGCACTTGCAGCAATTGGTAAATACCCGCCTCAGAAAATCCTGATGGTGGGAGACGCACCGGGCGACCTTAGAGCTGCAAAGAAAAATGGGGTATTATTTTTCCCTGTTAATCCGGGTCATGAGGAGGATTCATGGGAAAGATTATTCAAAGAAGGCCTTGATCGTTTTTTTAATGGCACTTTTGAAGGTGATTATGAGAAAACTTTGATCAGGGAATTTGATAGCTATTTGCCGGAAACTCCCCCATGGTATTAATGAGTTTAAGGATCACAGTGGACCACAGCGAACCAAAAAGAGAGCCACAGCGTCAAATCTCATCGTAACTCAAGAAACTCTGTGGCCCTCTGTGACCTATTGTATGAATTAACAAATTATCCTATAAATGCTTTTATATCAAAAGGGATCTGAAAAGTTAACATTATCACAGCAGGACCTGGAAGAAGGATTAATCGGAATATTTGAAAAATGGGGCAAAGTAAATAAAGTTCTTGCCATTCCTCCGGATTACACACGTTTTCATTCCTTTGCCGGACTTCTTACACAAATTACGGACAGGTATTATGGTAACAAACTGGCTGAAATCTTGCCTGCACTTGGAACACATGCACCCATGACGCAGTGGCAGCTTAATTCGATGTTCCCGGGTATTGATAAAAAGAAGTTCCGCGTGCATAACTGGCGGGAGGATGTGATCACCATCGGGGAGGTTCCGAAGGAATTTATATATGATATATCCGAAGGAAAAGTTAATTATAGCTGGCCAGCCCAGATAAACAAAAAAATAATAAGGGGCGGGTATGATTTGGTAATTTCAATAGGGCAGGTGGTGCCACATGAAGTTGTAGGAATGGCCAACTATAATAAAAATATTTTTATCGGGATCGGAGGGAAAGAAAGTATCAATAAGAGTCATTTCCTCGGTGCTGTCTATGGTATGGAGAGAATGATGGGCAGAGCAAATACACCGGTGAGGAAAGTGTTGAATTATGCATCTGAAAAATTTGCCGGAAATCTTCCTGTTTTATATGTCCTTACCGTTGTTGGTGTGGATGATGAAGGGAAATTGGCTATTCATGGATTATTTATTGGCGATGATGAAGAATGTTTCCTTCTTGCAAGCGAATTATCTTTAAAGATTAATTTTACAATGCTCGAAAAGCCATTAAATAAAGTGGTTGTTTACCTTGATCCGGAAGAATTTCATAGCACCTGGCTTGGCAATAAAAGTATATATCGAACGCGTATGGCAATTGCTGATGGTGGTGAACTGATTGTCCTTGCACCAGGCGTGCGAGAGTTTGGTGAGGATCAGCAGATTGACCAACTGATAAGAAAATATGGATATTCTAATACGCCAAAAATCCTTGAATGGGTGAAGCAGAATAGTGATTTGCAGAACAACCTGAGTGCAGCAGCCCATTTAATACACGGATCTTCAGAAGAGAGATTTAATATTATCTATTGCCCGGGATACCTGAATAGAGAAGAAATTGAAATGGTAAACTTTCAATATGGGGAACTTAAGGAGATGATTCAGAAATATGATCCGGAAAAAATGAAGGATGGATTTAATACTTTGCCCGATGGGGAACAGATTTTTTATATATCAAATCCGGCACTCGGTTTATGGGCGTTTAAGGACAGGTTTGATAAGTGACAGGGAATGGTTGCCGTAAGTTCATTCAGTAACATGATCAAAGAAAAGCAAGGGAGAAAGAAAATAGGGAAGCAGTAAACCAGGTATGCAAGGATAATTTGAATATACCAGGAAATTAATCGAATCAAACCTGAACTATTTCACGACTAAAAAATTCCTGTTTGGATAATCAACAGATTTGCATTGAAAAAGAAGCTCAAAATAGTGGCAGACCAAAATGTTCCTTTCCTGAAGGGTGCTCTTGAATCTGTAGCTGAGATTCACTATTTCCCCGGAAGAGAAATTGGTCCCGGACAGATCAGGGATGCCGATGCACTAATCATACGTACAAGGACAAGATGTGATCGCACATTGCTTGAAAATTCAAAAGTTAAATTTATTGCTACTGCAACAATCGGATATGATCATATTGATACCGGGTACTGTGCAAACAGGTTGATCAGGTGGCAGAATGCCCCCGGATGTAATTCATCTTCTGTTGAGCAATATATCCTTTCCTCCCTGTTGGTTCTGGCAGAGAAGTTTAATTTCAAGTTATGGAACATGAATATAGGTATTATTGGAGTAGGGCATGTAGGATCTAAAGTTAAACGTATCGCAGAATTACTTGGTATGAAGATTCTGCTAAATGATCCACCCAGGGAACGTGAAGAAGGACCGGGAGAGTTTGTAAAACTGAAACAGCTCTTATCTGTGGCCGATATTGTTACATTGCATGTTCCTCTAAATATGAACGGAGAAGACAAAACATACCATATGGCAGACCGGTCATTCTTTCAGTCGATAAGAAAAAAAGTCCATTTTGTGAATACATCAAGAGGAGAGGTGGTCGATACCAATGCATTGAAGGAGGCAATTGACAGGAAATCATTAGCATCCGTTGTCCTGGACGTATGGGAAAATGAACCTGATATTGATAAAGGATTACTCGACCTTGTTGATATTGCAACACCTCATATAGCCGGTTATTCACTTGACGGTAAAGCCAATGGAACAAGAATGAGTGTATATGCACTAGATTGGTTCTTTAACCTGGGTCTTAAAAACTGGAAACCTGAAAATATACCCATACCTGAAAAAACTGACTTCCATATTGATGCTGAAGGAAAAGATATACAGAATGTGTTAAATGAATCCATACTAAAAACTTATAATGTAATGGAAGATGATCAGCGGTTAAGAAAATCATTACATACATTTGAACAACAGAGGGCTGACTATCCTCTAAGAAGGGAATACGGAACCTATACGGTTCACCTGATAAACGATCATTCCGGTATTGGTGAAATAATTGAGAAATTGGGATTTAATTTGAAGAGGGAAAATGGAAGGATGAAGGATGAAATGTTGGTAAAATAGTTTAATTGGTATATTGGTGAGTGTGGGTGGTGTGTTGGGGAATAGGTACTGCAGGTTGTTAAGCTGGAGCTGAATAACATCTGGATGAGCAGGTAAATCGGGTTATTAATCGGGAATTAATTATATTTAAAACGCACGTTATTTTAAATAAAAAAAGTATTATGGAAAAACTCGCAGATATAGGGTTAATTGGTTTAGCTGTTATGGGTGAAAACCTGGTATTAAACATGGAAAGCAAAGGATATACTGTTGCTGTATTCAACAGGACAGTTGAAAAAGTTGACAAATTTGTACATGGAAGGGGAGCAGGGAAAAATTTAATAGGTACCCATTCCATTGAAGAACTGGTCAAATCGTTAAAAAAACCCAGAAAAATTGTCATGCTTGTTAAAGCAGGAAAAGCCGTGGATGATTTTATTGAATTATTGATTCCTCATCTGGAGCCGGGCGATATCATAATCGATGGTGGTAATACCCATTTCCCCGACACGAACAGGCGTACAAAGTATGTTGAAAGCAAAGGATTGTTATATATTGGAACAGGAGTTTCAGGGGGGGAAGAAGGTGCATTGAGAGGCCCTTCCATTATGCCCGGAGGTTCACCGGCAGCCTGGCAGCATGTAAAACCTATTTTTCAGGATATTGCCGCCAAAGTTGAAGATGGTTCGCCCTGTTGTGATTGGGTGGGTGAGAATGGAGCCGGCCATTTTGTAAAAATGGTGCATAATGGAATAGAATACGGTGATATGCAGCTCATTTGCGAAGCTTATCATATGATGAAAGATCTCCTGGGGATGTCAAATAGTGAAATGCATCAAGTCTTTGCAGAATGGAACAGGGGAGAACTGGACAGTTACCTGATTGAAATAACTCGTGATATCCTGGGTTTTGTTGAAAATGGTGTCTATCTGGTTGACAAAATCCTCGACACAGCCGGACAAAAAGGAACGGGAAAATGGACAGGCATGACAGCTTTGGATATTGGTGTGCCGCTTACCCTGATTGGTGAATCTGTATTTGCCAGAACACTAAGCGCCCAGAAAGACGAGAGGGTAAAGGCTTCAAAAATCCTGACTGGTCCAAAAGTAAAATTCCAGGGAGATAAGCAAGCTTTTGTTGATGATCTCCGAAAGGCATTATTTGCATCCAAGATTGTATCCTATGCGCAGGGGTATGTCCTGATGAGAGCTGCTGCAAAAGAATTTGGCTGGAATCTGAATTATGGTGGTATCGCCCTGATGTGGAGAGGTGGATGTATTATCCGGTCTGTTTTCCTCGGAAACATTAAGGCTGCATTTGATAAAAATCCGGATCTGGATAATCTTTTACTCGATCCTTTCTTCAAAGTGAAGATCGATGATTCGCAGGAAAGCTGGAGAAGAGTTACATCAAGTGCTATTCAATATGGTATTCCGGTACCTGCGATGACATCCGCTTTATGTTATTATGACGGGTTCCGTTCAGAAAGACTTCCTGCCAATCTGTTGCAGGCCCAACGCGATTACTTCGGTGCCCATACATATGAAAGGATTGACATGCCGCGTGGTGAGTTTTTCCATACTAATTGGACCGGAAGGGGAGGCGAGACAGCATCATCCACCTACACTGTATAAGCTTAAATCTATTCTTTTTACACAACTGGTATGTCTTTTAATCTGGATTGCGACTGTTACCAGTATTGACTGATATTTCTCTGTAAAAAGTTTAAATTTGTCTTAATTAATCAACAAATTTAAACTTTACAGCAGGGAACTCCCATGAACTTTTTTTATGAGTCTTTGAGTAGTTTTTCATGAAATAACTTCATGTCCGTTTATTATAAATGAATTAAAATCGATGATTATGAAAAAATGGATTTTGATCTTCTTTATTCTATCCGTTATTCTTTCCTGCACTCAACCTGAAAACTTTGGAGAATTTCAGGTAACGGATAACGAATTTTATGCATACATTTCTGAAAATGCGCTCATCACAAAAATTGGTAATGAATACCAGTTTACTGAAGGTCCTGTATGGTCGGACGAAGGATTCCTTTTGTTCAGTGACATACCTGCAGATAAAATTTACAAATGGTTACCTGATGAAAATGTTACTGTATTCATCGAACCATCAAATAATTCAAATGGATTGACATTCGATGAAGATGGACTGCTAGTTGCTTGTGAACATGGTGGACGTGCGATTGTTAAATATAAAGATGGACAGAGATTCATTGTGGCCGATAATTATTCAGGAAAGAAACTTAATAGTCCAAATGACCTGGTCATCCATTCATCTGGTGCTATTTTTTTTACCGATCCACCGTGGGGACTCCCTGAACTGGATGATGATCCGACAAAGGAAATTCCATTTAATGGCGTGTTTGTTATTATTGATGGAGAGGTGAAATTAATTGATTCAACCCTTTTCCGGCCAAATGGTATCGCTCTGTCACCGGATGAGAAATACCTGTATGTTGGGAATAGCCAATATTCAAGCGGAACAGATCAAAATAATGATGAGATTAATTCCTGGTACAGGTATGCGTTGAATGATGATCTTTCGATCATTGAAAGGATAGAATTTTGCCGTGCCCCGGACAGCACAGTGTCAGGTAATCCCGATGGAATGAAAGTCGATGTGAATGGTAATCTTTACTGCACCGGACCTGGGGGCCTTTTAATTTTTAATGCAGAAGGGAAATATCTTGGTATCATCGTATTGCCGGCATTACCTACCAATTGTGCATTCGGAGGGGAAGATGGGAAATCACTGTTCATTACGGCAAGACAACAAGTTTATAAAGTTAATGTTTTAGTTGAAGGCATCAGACCATAAGTTCATTTCTATAAATGAAACCATACATAGCTGTAATCGATACCGGTTATTCATCCTATGAATATGAAGCAGAGCTGTTTGGTAAGTATGGTTTGGAATTAAAATTATATGAAGGAGACCCACACGACTATCAGTTAAAGCATCAATTTGCTGAAAATGCTGTTGGAATTCTTGTTCGTGGCACACCTATCCGCAGAGATTTTCTTGAAAAGGCTGGCCATCTGAAGGCCATAGTGCGGTATGGTACCGGATATGACAATGTTGATCTGGAGGCTGCAACGAAACTGGGTATCCGCGTTGCCAATGTTCAAGGTTATGCCAACCATGCTGTTTCTGATCATGCCATGGCGCTAATGTATTCATGCCTGCGGGGATTACCGGTAACACAGAATAACCTGTCTGAAAGATTCGGTAAACCTCCCTTTCCCGAAATCTTTGAATTACATGATAAAACGCTTGGCATTATCGGACTCGGCAGGATAGGCAGCCATTTTGCGCGAAAAGCGACACCTTTGTTCCGACGAACTCTTGCTACGGATCCTTATATTGCAGATCATCAGTTTGTAGAATCTGGTACTGAAAAGGCTGATTTATCAACCCTTTTATCCGAGAGTCATGTGATCAGTATCCACTGCACGTTGACAGAAGAAACCCGGCATCTGATCGATAAAGGAGCTTTTGAATCCATGAGCAAAAGGCCGATTCTGATCAACACAGCCCGGGGACCGGTAATTGATGAAAAAGCACTTTTTAATGCGCTGGAGAGAAACCTGATTCACAGTGCGGGAATTGATGTCTGGGAAGAAGAGCCGGTTACTGAAAGGCAAACGCTTCTGATTCAACATCC
>LJUQ01000043.1 GCA_001304505.1 Bacteroides sp. SM23_62_1 | reverse complement strand
CGAATCGATGACATGTCTGGCCGCGAAGACCGGTGAGTCAGAAGCTTTAGGTATCATAAAAGAGATATTTGATCCGCTGGGCACAACGCTGGTGATTAAGGAAGAATTAATGTCAGCCGCCACTATCCTTGGAGCGTGTGGTATTGCTTTTTTCCTGAGGGCCATACGGGCTGCATCACAGGGAGGCATACAGGTTGGATTCCATGCTGAAGATGCACAGTTAATTGCAGCCCAGACTGCCAGGGGAGCAGCATCTTTATTGTTATATACAGATCATCACCCGGAAGGAGAAATTGATAAAGTTACTACACCGAGAGGATGTACTATAGCAGGACTGAATGAAATGGAACACAATGGATTAAGTTCTGCATTGATCAAAGGAATTGTAAAATCTTATGAAGAAATTAACTATCTGAAATAATCACAGAGGTGAACCAGAAAGAAGTACAGCAAAAAGCTATCAATATACTGAAGGAACTGATCAGTATACCCTCTTTCAGCAGGGAGGAAAGACAGGCAGCTGATTTTCTGGAGGATCTGTTGAAGAATATGGGATTTACTGTGCACAGGAAAAGCAACAACATCTGGATAAAGAATATATATGATGAAAAACTGCCCACATTGCTCCTAAATTCCCATCTGGATACTGTAAAACCCGGTGATTTCTGGACATATGATCCTTTTGTGCCAGTTGAGAGAAATGGTAAACTTTTTGGTTTGGGGAGCAATGATGCCGGTGCTTCCGTTGTTACCCTTCTGGCAGTTTTTATTTTATTAACTGACCAGAAACAATGTCCATATAATTTGGTCTATGCGGCTACTGCTGAAGAAGAAATTTCCGGAAAGAATGGAATTGAATCAATACTTGTTGATTTAGGGAAAATTGACCTTGGCATCATCGGTGAACCAACAGGCATGAACATGGCAATTGCAGAGAAGGGTCTGCTGGTACTGGATTGCCTTGCTCATGGAAAGCAGGCACATGCAGCAGGAACAAATGGCATTAATGCAATCTACCAGGCAATGCTGGATATCGAATGGATCAAAAATTACAGATTTATTAAGAAATCAGATTTACTGGGCGAAGTGACAATGCAGGTGACACAAATTAAAGCCGGAGAATCTCATAATATCATCCCGGACCAATGTTCTTTCGTTATTGATGTAAGATCAAATGACCGTTATACGAACAAAGAAATATTTGATATAATCAGCCAGCATCTCTCCAGTGATGTGCAATACAGATCATTGAGGCTGAATCCCAGCACGATCTCACCTTCCCATCCGGTAGTAAAAAAAGCAGGGAAAATCGGGATCAACTGTATCGGCTCAAATACCCTTTCTGATCAGGCACTGGTGTCTTTTCCAACAGTTAAGATTGGCCCTGGAGATTCAGCAAGATCACATACTGCCGATGAATATATTAAGGTAAAAGAGATCACTGATGGTATAGAAATATTAATGAGGCTATTGAATAAATTGGAACTATCATGAAAATATGGGATAAAGGAACTCCCCTCGATAAGATAATTGAAGATTTTACTTCAGGAAAAGACAGGGAATTAGATCATATGCTGGCAGAATATGATGTGATTGCATCCATCGCACATACCGTCATGCTTGAGTCAGCTGGTTTTTTATCCAATGCCGAATCAAAAGCTATCATTAAGGAATTGAAAAAAATCCATAAAGAAATTTTAAAAAAGGATTTTACTATTCCTGAAGGTGTGGAGGATATACACAGTGAACTGGAGAACAGATTAATTGCGATGCTTGGTGAGCAGGGTAAAAAAATCCATTCAGGCCGGTCAAGAAATGACCAGGTACTTACAGATATACAACTGTTTATCAGAGACAGGATCAGTGAAATAGTAACACAAATTGAAATATTAACCGGAGAACTACTCCAACTAAGTGAACGGTACCGGGATTACTTCCTGCCCGGCTATACCCATTTTCAGGCTGCCATGCCTTCTTCATTCGGATTGTGGTTTGGAAGTTTTGCTGAATCACTGGCGGATGATCTGCTGGTGATACTTGCTGCCTACCGGATTACTAACCAGAATCCACTCGGGTCAGGCGCAGGTTTTGGAACATCTTTTCCCATTAACAGGAATCAAACGACACAATTATTAGGGTTTGACAGCCTGCGCTATAATTCCATGCATGCTATGAATTCAAGAGGGAAAAATGAGCTGGTTACAGCACAGGCCCTGGCGTCTCTTGCCACCACAATAGGGAGATATGCCGGTGATATATGCATGTATGCAGGCGGGAACTTTGACTTTATTTCTTTACCGGAGAAGTTTACAACAGGATCAAGTATTATGCCACATAAGAAAAATCCTGATGTCTTTGAACTAATTCGTGCCACCTGTTCGATGTTACAGGCGCTTCCAAATGAAATCAGCATGATAACAAATAATCTGCCTTCAGGCTATCACCGCGATTACCAGATTCTAAAAGAACATTTCCTTCCGGCTTTTGATAAAGTTATCAAATGCCTTCAGGTAATGATTTATATGATGCCGGAGATAATCATAAAAAAGATTGACCGGACAGATGAGAAATATAAATATATATTCAGTGTTGAATATGTGAATAAACTCGTTATGGATGGGATTCCTTTCAGGGATGCTTACAGGAAAGTGGCTGATGAAATAAAGAAGGGTCAGTATACTCTAGCTGATCATCCAAATTATTCACATGAAGGCAGCATTGGAAATTTATGTAATGATAGAATAAGTGAGAAAATAAGGTATAGAATACAAATGTTTGAATTTGAAAAAGCACAGCAGGCAATTAGAAATTTGTTAGAAATGTCTTGAAAGGATAAAATGAAATGAACATCAGGGATAAGCTGAAAAATAACGAACGTATTATCGTTAAAGTAGGAACAAGTTCACTTTCCTTTCCAAATGGGAAAATAAATTATTTGAGAATGGAAAAGCTGACCATGATCCTTGCTGATCTGGTCAGCTGTGAGAAAGAGATTGTCCTGGTATCGTCAGGAGCTGTTGGTGTTGGAGCCGGAAGGTTGAAAATGCAGGAACCTCCTGAAGCACTTGTCCCCCGACAGGCCCTTGCTGCTATAGGGCAGGTAGAGCTGATACGGATTTACCAGAAATTTTTCGATGAATATAACCAGATGATTGCTCAGGTTTTACTTACAAGGGATGGATTAGAAGATGAAGTTAGAAGGAAAAATGCGCGAAATACACTGAATGAATTATTAAAGATGAAAATCATCCCTGTTATCAATGAAAATGATACGGTATCGACGGCTGAAATTCAATTTGGTGATAATGATAACCTCTCTGCAAAGGTTGCTGTTTTGTTGGATGCCGGCCTTTTGATCATGCTTTCTGATATAGATGGCCTGTTTTCGGATGATCCGAAAAAAGATGAATCTGCAAAGATTATTTCTGTTGTCGAGGAATTTACAGAGGAAATTGAGCAATATGCGATTCAATCCACCTCAACTTTTAGTCGTGGAGGAATGGTCTCCAAGATACAGGCTGCAAGATATTGTAATGAAAATGGGGTGGATGTGGCAATCATTAATGGAAATGATCCCGTAAATATTTCCCGAATTATTTCAGGAAAGGAGATAGGCACACTGTTCCTTTCCAGTAAAAGTCTTGTCAAATAAATCATTCATATGATGGAGGAACTTTTACAAAAAGGCCGCCTGGCCAGGGAGGCAAGTTATTATTTATCAAGCCTGAATACCCGAACAAAAAACAATATTTTAAATAAGGCAGCAGAAAATCTGATCAGTGAAAGGAAGATTATTCTGGAAGCCAATGAAGAGGACATGAAAAGTGCAAAGGATGAAGGTCTGAAAGGGGCTATTCTTGACCGTTTATTGATGAATGAAGAGAGAATCAGAGCGATGTCACATGGACTGATGGCAATATCTTTATTGGAGGACCCGGTCGGGGAGATTGTTATGATGAAAAGGAGGCCAAATGGTCTCCTTGTAGGACAGCAACGGGTACCCATTGGAGTGATAGGAATTATTTATGAATCCCGTCCGAATGTAACCGCTGATGTATTCGGACTATGTCTGAAAACGGGGAATGCGGCAATCCTGAGAGGAGGAAAAGAAGCTTTCCGAACAAATAAGGCAATCACCGTGGTTATGCAAAGCACACTGTACTCGATGAAAATACCTCAGGGGACATTACAGCTGGTAGAGAATACCTCACGTGAAAGTGCCGTTGCAATGATGAAACTGAATCAGTTTATTGATCTGCTGATCCCCAGGGGAGGGGCAGGATTGATTAAGGCGGTTGTTCAAAACAGTACTGTCCCGGTTATTGAAACTGGAGTTGGGAATTGCCATATCTATATTGATGAATATGCCGATCCTGATAAGGCTATTTCAATAACAGTCAATGCCAAAACCCAAAGGCCAGGGGTTTGCAATGCTGCAGAAACAGTACTTATTCATGAAAAAGCAGCGGAAAAGATCCTTCGGCCACTGGCTGATGAACTGAAAAAAAAAGGTGTTGAAATAAGGGGTGATCAGAGAGTCAGAAACATGATTCCCGAAGCAGTGAAATTAACTGATGAAGATTGGTCAACAGAATATCTTGATCTGATCATAGCTGCAGGTATTGTTAATTCTCCCGATGATGCAATAAACCATATAAACCATTATGGATCAGGGCATTCTGAATGTATTGTGACAGAAAATTATACCCATGCACAGGAATTCCTGGCGAGAGTGGACGCTGCTGCAGTATATGTAAATGCATCAACACGGTTTACTGATGGTTATGAATTTGGTTTTGGTGCAGAAATTGGGATCAGTACCCAGAAACTTCATGCAAGAGGACCAATGGGATTACGGGAACTCACTACGACAAAATACATCATATATGGCAATGGACAGATTAGAGTATAATATATAATCTGTTGGTTAATCTGCGGAGTCTGCGGGAAACCTTTCACAAACTTTATAGAATTTTATTTACTTGCAAAATAAGGTACCGTTTAGCTCCTGAATTTCTCGATCATTTCAATAAACTGGTCGAAAAGAAATTCGGTGTCGGTAGGACCGCCGGATGCTTCAGGATGGAACTGTGTGGAGAAAAATGGTTTGCTTATATGCTTCATACCCTCATTGGTCTGATCATTCAGATTGATAAAATAGGTTTCCCATCCTTTCTGTATCGTATCGTTATTGATTGCATAACCATGGTTTTGCGAGGTGATGTAAGCGTTATTTGTATTTACACGAAGAACAGGTTGATTATGACTCCGATGGCCATATTTAAGCTTATAGGTGTCGGCTCCGGATGCAAGAGCCATCAACTGGTTACCCAGACAAATACCCATTATGGGTATATCCTGTTGAAAAGCTTTTGAAAGATTTTGCACAGTGGCAACACATTGTTTGGGATCTCCCGGACCGTTTGATATGAATAATCCATCATATTTCTCTGAGAAAAAATCATAATCCCAGGGGACCCTGATAACAGTAGTATCTCTCTGTAACAGATCACGGATAATATTGTACTTAACGCCGCAATCGATCAGTATGATCCTGTATCTGCCATCTCCATAGGTTTCTTTTTCCTTAATACTAACCTGTGCCACAAGATTATCTTTATTGGGATCATATAATTCCACATCCTCATCTTCATAAATGATCTTGCCCAGCATTGTCCCCTTTTCCCTGAGTATTTTTGTAAGGTATCGTGTATCAATCCCCAAAATACCGGGTATTTTACTGTCTTTTAACCAATCCCCCAGACTCCTGTTGGCATTCCAGTGACTATATTCAACCGAATAATCTGAAACGATCAAACCGGATATATGTAACCTGTCAGATTCAAAATATTTCATAAGATTATGATCCTTTACAGTATCGGGCACCCCATAATTTCCAATAAGCGGATATGTAAGGACAAGTATTTGTCCCTTGTACGAAGGATCGGTAAGGCTTTCGGGATAACCTGTCATCGCGGTGTTAAAGACCACCTCTCCGGATACTGATTTTTCAAAACCAAAAGAAATACCGTCAAATTCAGCCCCGTCTTCGAGTATTAACTTAATATTATTACGTAGATTCATCAACAGGAAGCACTATTCTTTTCTGGTGAGAAAATTATTAATAATCTCTTCTGCCTGTTCTGGATCGATCCGTTTGGCAATGATCTTTTTATCTTTATCAAGTACAAAGAGGGCTGGAGTACTGGAAATGTCATAGATCTTTTTAAACTCGAAATCATAAGGATTCCAGCAGTTAATCCAATCATACAATCCATGGTCGTTGACAAAATTAATCCATTTAACTTTTCCTTCCTCTCCTCCAAGCATATTTATAGCAACCACCTCTACATCTTTTTCTTTTAAGCGCTTATAAACTTCATAAAGTTTGGGTGTTGCGGTTTTACAATGCCCGCAATCAGCTTCCCAGAAATAAAGTATAATATAAGGGGATACTATGTCATAAAGATTAAAAAAAGTGCCGATATAGGGATTCTTCTTCAGTTCTTCGTCATCTGTGGCAGCTATAAAATGATCGGCATTTATTCTCACCAGTTGTATGTCAGTAGCTTTCTGCCCTATAAGGGTAGGTTTTGCTTTTTCCACCCGTTCTTTAAGTTTCTCTATAAACTCGGGATCACTCCAATCAGCTTCCGGTAAATAATACCTATCGGCAATATGGATGTAAACAGCATCCATTCCCATAATCTGGCTTTTTGCGAAATAATTGAAAAGCGTGATGAGCATGTATCTGAACAACTGTGGATCCGTTCTGGACTTATTGATGAGCATATCAACCTCACGTATCAGTGAGTCGGGGATCTGATATGCCACACGCTCAATATAAGTCATGATCTTCTGCTCATAAAAAGGAGTACGCAGGAGTCTCACATCGGATATATCAAAATTGTCAAAATAATGTGCTTTGTAATATTTGTACTGAAAAGCAGGATCAAGAACATTCCCGTTTTCATCTTTAGGGGGATCCGGGACTTTAACTTCCTGCAACGAAAGTAAAAACTTGCCGAAAAAATTGGATTCATTTTGTTTAATAAGCTGGTTAATATGGTCCATTACTTCTTCATTCAGCTTATTTAATTCCTCTTTTGTTATAGCGGCCGCTGCAGTATCTGATTCCTGGGATTTAATCTTTTCCTGTAATTGCTTGGCCTTTTGAGATTGTTTTTGAAGGTATTGCTGGTATGAATAAAAAGCCAGATTTTCCTCCGATCCCCTGATTAATATATGATTTACAAAATCAAGGGTGTCATTTTCAATATAAAATTCCTGGTCATCGCTAATTAATAAATCGAAAAAGGAATCATTTGGCAGGTAAATAAGGTACATACCCTGGGGTAGTGATGTCTTACCACTGAATATACCTTCACCATGCTGATTCAATACAACTGTATCTTTTGGTACAAAAGAGGCGTTAAATCGGTGACCGATCACAATAGTATCAGAGGGAAAATCTTTTAACCTGACTTCAATTTTATAACCATCTGCCTGCAGATACGAAATAGAAAAACAAAAAAAACTTATAATCAATATGAACCTTTTCATAAATATTCTGAATGTTTATTTAACGAAATTATTATGAATTTCATTTACAAATACTCACAGAGGTTACTATTTATCAGGGTTAGTGGTTTGCCAACGTGCAAAGATAATCTTTTATGTCAAACAATAAATCTGTTGATTCATTCAGTTCAACGGGGATTAACAGGTTTATAACAAAATTTATACCGATCAGTAACATCCAGAAGATAATTCAATAATCCAATGTTTTCCCGGATTGCTCCGCTCTTGGCATTCCTGCCTTCCGGTCAGGCAGGATTCGATTTTGGCAATTTGTTTCGTCTCACTTACAAATCGCCAGCCAGCCAGCCGAAGCATCAGCATCGACAGGTCTCACGAAAAGTATTTCAGTATTCCTGAATACCTGATTGAATAATTAAGAATTGCTGATTACGTTGATATGGCATAATTGTTAAAGAGACATAATTATATTAATTTTAAGTTGCTCAAAAAGAATTATTTTGCAGTATATTTATAAATACAAGTAAGAGCAAATATGATTGATTTTAAGAAGGCTCAGGAAATTATAAATCACAAAATTTCAGCAATTGAAATAAGCAGGGAGCCTTTGGAATTATATGAGCCTGTAAAGTATATCATATCAATCGGGGGAAAAAGGATCAGGCCTGCACTGGTTCTCATGTCATGCAGTCTTTTCTCAGAGCAGATAACCCATGCTATAAAGCCGGCACTGGCAATAGAGTTGTTTCATAATTTCACACTCCTTCACGATGATATTATGGATAATTCGGTTTTGAGACGCAATAAACCAACTGTGCACAAGAAATGGAACAGAAACATTGCAATACTCTCAGGAGATGTCATGGCAATCTTATCCTATAAATTCATTGCTGATTGTCCCCCGGGAGTCTTACCAACTGTTCTTGATTTATTTACTGAAACTGCTCTTCAGGTTTGTGAGGGACAGCAGTATGATATGGATTTTGAAAAAAGGACTGACATCAGTATTGATGATTATCTTAGGATGATTGAATTAAAAACTTCCGTACTGATAGCATCCAGCCTTAAGCTGGGAGCAATACTGGGAGGTGCATCACTGACAGATACAATCCTTTTATATGAGTTTGGAAGAAACCTGGGAATCGCTTTCCAGTTAAGGGATGATATGCTTGATGTATTTGGGGATACTGATAAATTCGGCAAAAAAATTGGTATGGATATCATAGCAAATAAAAAAACATATCTGTTTTTGAAGGCTGTTGAAATTGCTGAAAGAGAAACAAAAGACCAGCTTTTACAATTATTCTCAACCCATGATCTTGATCCTGAAGAGAAAGTATCCAGGGTAAAGACTATTTTTACACAGCTTGGAATAAAAAAGATAACAGAAGATACATCAATGGATTATTTTGAACAGGCTGTTAGAAAACTTGATATGGTTTCCGTTCCAGAGGAAAGAAAATATATGCTGAAAAATTTTGCTGAACAATTGATGGAACGGGAACAATGATTAAAATTCTTCCTGCTCTGGCTGAATGTATCTCTGGTAATATAATGTAAAGAATCCTTCGACCCGTTCATTCAACTCGGTTTCTTCTGCATTTCGGGTGATCCGGATGTAATCCTGAGCAAGCTGAAGTGCAAGCCTTATTTCATAATCAATACTCTCCCTGAGCTCCTTGTTGAGAGAAAAATAATAGGTAAGATGTTCATAGATGATGTTAAGATGATCATCCACAATTTTATTTGCTTTTTCATGCTGATCACATTGATAATATGCTTCTGCTATTGAAGGAACAAACAAATCATAAGGGACCTTACTGTTAGGCATGAGTTGCATACACCTGTCCAGGACTGCGATGGCAGAATCCTTTTTATGCTCCATCAGTAACTCCTCAGCGAGGCGTGTAAAATTATTTCTGAGTTTAATAACCGATAGAGTCCGGATATTATAATAGTCAAGGTATACATCTGGTTCTTCCATCCGGCCATAGCGGAATTTATTCAAAAGATTATCGTACAGGATATCTGTATCAATACGGCCATAGGTAAGGAAGCTTCTTCCGGGTGTTCTGATGGGAACGAGACGATACGCATAACCTTCATTCTGGAAATAGTCCTCCAGGTTGAGTGCACCCTCATTTCCGCCGGCAACAAAATAAACCGGTCTTCCCCAGTCACTGGTAGCCAGGATATCAAATTCCATCATCTCATTCTTCAACATTGAATTTTTACCTATCCTGAAATCAATGTATGGTACCATCAGGTGAGCATCTTTCGGTTTAACAGTACCATTACTAACCAATTTAGCCGAATCAACCTTTAATCTGAAGTTCTTTGTTGGAATATAATCAAGCCGGATATTGGGCTGGGGAGTAAATTTTGTTCTGGGATCATCATTATTGATGAATTCAATAACCTGTTTAAGATCAACTGGATTCGTGATACGTTCGATGAGATAGATTGCATTATTTGTTCCATCCTTGTATTTGTTGTTCCCCATTGTCATGGGGATAGGATCAGAATTATATACCTTCCATTTCATCTGATCGATATACCATTCTGTATTAAATAACATAAGGTTGATTACTCTGACATCTGTCCGTATACCTTCAACTTCCTGTGCATACCAGAGGGGGAAAGTATCATTATCACCGTTTGTAAACAGTATGGCATTTGGTGCGCAGGTATTCAGGTAGTTATAAGCAAGATCCCGGGCAGTGTATCGGCCTGAACGGTCATGATCATCCCAGTTTTCCATGGCCATAATACCGGGAGTGAAACTGATGGTTACAAGAACAGTAATGATTGCACTTGGGATTCCGGGTATCTTTTTCCTCAGGAAATCAAATATTGAGAGTACTCCCAGGCCCATCCATATAGCAAATGCATAAAAAGATCCAACGTAAGAATAATCCCGTTCTCTTGGCTCCTGTGGTTTCTGATTCAAATAGACTACAATGGCAATACCTGTGAGGACAAAGAGAAGCAACACCACAAAAAAGTCTTTCTTATGCTTACTGGAATGATAAAAAAGGCCAAGTAATCCGAGTAATAGTGGTAGCATATAATAAGTATTCCTTGCTTTGTGTTCCTTCAGATCGGTGGGTAATTTATCCTGTGGACCCAACCGTGCTTCATCAATGAATTTTATACCACTAATCCAGTTACCATGAAGTATACCGCCATAGCCCTGGATATCATTCTGTCGCCCGGCAAAATTCCACATAAAATATCTGAAATACATATGTCCTATCTGATATTTGAAGAAAAATGCAAGGTTATTTGCGAATGATGGCTTTATAAGGGTTTGAGTATTGCCATCCCTGGCGGTTATACGTACCTGTTTACCTTTTATATTAACCCAGCTTTCATATACATCAATATGTCCGGGATCATTACTGTACATCCTTGGGAAGATAGTTAACAATCTGCTGTCATAAACATATTCGGTTTTATGATCAATGACTTTATATCTACCATCAATTTTCCTGTATGTCGGTCCCGTATCTTTGGTATCTATAATCGGTGCATTGTAATATTGCCCTTTCAGTAAAGGTCTGTCACCGTATTGCTCCCTGTTCAGATAAGATAATAATTCAAAAATTGTTTCCGGATTGTTCATATCCATAGGTGGATTTGCTGATGACCGGATAACAATTAATGCAAAGGAAGAATAGCCGATAAGAATAACAGATAATGCCGTAAAAATGGTATTCAGGACCACCTTTTTGTTTTTTCTGGTATAATAAATACCATAAGCGATCAATCCGGCTACCAGGAGTAAATAAAAGATAATACCAGACAGATATGGCAGGCCAAAACCATTTACAAACGCCAGCTCAAAATAAGAAGCAATCAGTGCAAATCCTTTGATGATGCCATACATTATCACTGCTAAAAATACCATGGAAAGGATCAGGGCGTAAATAATTCCCCTGGGGGTAACTTCATATTTCTTAAAATAATAAACAAGAACAATGGCAGGTATGGCCAGCAGGTTAAGCAGATGAACGCCGATAGATAATCCCATTAAATAAGCTATCAGAATAATCCATCGGTTGGCATATTTTTCATGTGCCACATTTTCCCATTTCAATATTGCCCAGAATACAACTGCTGTAAACAGGGAAGAGGTTGCATAAACCTCACCTTCAACGGCAGAAAACCAGAATGAGTCGGAAAATGTGTAAGCCATTGCACCTACGAATCCACTCCCCAGAACCGCAATTATATTGGATATTGAGAAGACATTGTCTTTAACAAGGATTTTTCTGGCCAGATGCGTGATGGTCCAGAATAGAAACATAATCGTCAATCCACTTACCGTTGCTGATAATGAATTAACCATCTTGGCCGCCTGTGAAGGATCACCGGCAAAAAGGCTGAAGAACTTGGCAAGAAGCATGAAAAAAGGCGCCCCGGGAGGATGAGGAACTTCAAGTTTGTAAGAGGTGGCTATAAATTCACCGCAATCCCACAAACTGGTCGTAGGTTCCATGGTAAGCAGGTAAACAGTGGTGGCAATTAAAAATGAAATCCAGCCAAGGAGGTTATTTAATTTTGTAAACTGCTTCATGCGATTGTGTTTATAAGCTAGGTTATTGAGCTATGTCAGCTGTCCTTAAAAATTTTTGGCGAATTTAGTATTTTTATTGTTAGTACCGACTATTCTCCAGTAATAATCGACAGTTTGAATGATCCGGATACAAACCTGCTCTTTCTTATCAATGATGATTTGGGAGCTGTGTCACAACTAAATTTTAATTTCTTGGATAAGAGAAAAAAAGTAATTTCTCGCTAAATCAGCAGGTTTAAATGCAGACTCCGATAGACTTAATCTGCTGGTTATTAGTTATCTGCAAAATCTGCGACATAATCTGCGAATATCTGCGAGAAGCCCTTAATCGCTTTCTGATAAATGTTAAACTATTTTTTCTGTGTTGTGACATAGTCCCTCGCATCGTTGATTGGCATCATGCAGGGGCCGGGTAAAATAATTATATTTGATCCGGTTAATTTTGAGTTAATTGTTAATAGGGTTATATTAACATAGTGGCTTGTTACAGGACAACAAAAGCAGATACCTGGAATTCTGTATGGGTCTGGAGAATAATCTTCGGTTTTTTATTATTGTGTTCAGGTCAGATTTATGCTCAATTCTACTCACAGGGAGAAGACCCGGCATCCATTCGCTGGAGCCAGATCAATAGTACTCATTTCAAAATCATCTATCCTGCAGAGTTTTCAGAAGAAGCTAAGCGTGTGACTCATTACCTTGAATTTTATTATAATCAGAATTCTTCATCTCTGCGTCACCAGCCCAGAAAAATACCGGTCGTTCTTCATAACCGATCGGTTTATTCAAATGGTCATGTAGCCTGGGCTCCAAAACGTATGGAACTGGTTACAATACCATCGGCAGATCAACATTCACAGGATCATTTCGAGCAACTTGTATTGCATGAATTCCGGCATGTGGTTCAGGTAGATAAATTGGACCAGGGATTAAGCAGAGCATTCAAATTCACATTGGGAGAGCAGGGACAGGGTGCAGTGGCGGGATTAATGCCATTCTGGTTTTTAGAAGGGAATGCGGTGGAGGCAGAAACACATCTTTCGCATTCGGGAAGAGGAAGACAACCTGAATTTGAGAAAGACATCAAAGCTATCTTACTGGAAAAGGACAAAATATATTCATATGAAAAATCCTACTATGGTTCATTTAGAGATTATGTGCCCAGTCATTATGAATATGGGTACCAGATGGTAGCTTATGGCAGGCAACAATACGGTGATGATCTCTGGAGTAAAATGATCGATTATACAGCAAAAAATCCCTTTACCCTTTACCCTTTTTATTTTGGACTCAAGAAATATACAGGATTATCAAAAAGCAAATTATATCATGAAACCGTCAACCTCTTACGGGATCACTGGGCAGAGCAATCGTCATTACGACAATTATCAACTTTCAGAAGGATTAACAGAAGACCTCTAAAATCATATACCAGCTACCGTTTTCCGGATTATGTCAGTGACAGTCTGATATTTGCTGAAAAATCCGGGATAAATCAGATTGAGGAATTTGTATTGATCGACCGGGAAGGGAAAGAAAAAGTTATTCATGTACCGGGATTCTATCATCCCGCCAATATATCCCTTTCACAGGAGCTGGTGGTCTGGGCAGAGCAGATTTCAGATGAACGATGGTCAAGAGAAAGCTACTCACTTATAAAATCGTTTGATCTGGCTACCGGCCAGGAAAAATTGCTTACGCGTGCAACCAGGTATTTTACACCTGAGCTTTCATCAGATGCAGAAAAAATTGTAGCGGTTGATATCTCCTGCCTGAACGAATATGCACTGGTTATCCTGGATGCCCGGACAGGGAAGCTGTTGCATCATATTCAATCGCCAGGGAATGAATATCTTCAGTATCCCGTTTGGTCAGATAATGGGAATAACATATTTGTAACATCTATGACCCCAGATGGTAAAAAAATAAAAGTCTATAACATTCAGGAAAACAAATGGGAAACATTATTTCATGCAGGATTTGAAAATATTGCAGAATTATCATCTGCACACAACTGTTTATTATTCAGGGGTACTTACTCGGGTATCGATAATGTGTATGTCCTCGATTTGAAAACAAACAGCTGTTACATGGTAACCAGTTCGAAATTTGGAGCCTATTATCCCCAGTTGTCTGCGAACGGTGATAAACTGATCTATTCTGATTATACTTCGCAGGGATTTGATATAGTTGAGATGGATTTTAATGAATCATTATGGGTTCCGGTCGACTCAGTGGTCAATCACCGGGAACAACTTTTCCGGCCAGTAGCAGGGGAGGAAGGACAGATTGTGGAAGCACAATCTCAATCCGTCGCAAATTATCCTGAAAAAAGCTATCGCAAAATCACCAACCTGTTTAATATCCACAGCTGGGCACCTTTTTATTTTGATTATGAAAATCCGGATATTGAAAATCCTGAAATTTCTCCGGGAATCTCCCTGCTAAGCCAGAACATTCTAAGTACAGCTTTTACTACCTTAAGTTATGAGTATAACCTGGAACAGAAAGATCATTTTATCCATACAAGTTTCATTTATAAAGGATTTTTCCCGGTCTTCCGCATAAGATATGACTTTGGAGGATTACCATTTATTGCAGAACCTCCTGATGACAGCCTGAGACTGGGAACAGTTAAAACAAACATGTTCTGGACTTTACAGATCTATGTTCCTCTTGACTTCACCTCTAATAAATTTGTAAGAGGCATCAATCCATCGGTTGAAAGCCGTATAACAGGATCATACCTGTGGTATGATAATCCGGGCAAATATCATAAAGGCTTAACATTTCTCGATTACAGGTTGTACGCATATAATTATTTAAAGAAGTCGGCAAGGGATATTCTGCCAAAATGGGGACAGATAATAGATCTTCGTTATGTGCATGCCCCATGGAGTAGCGGGAATGTTGGATCGGAATTAGCCGTACAGGGAACTTTTTATCTGCCGGGATTAATTAGGCATAACACATTGAAAATCAGAGGCTCTTACATGAAACAAAGAACAGAAAAATATATTCTGAATAATCTGGTTGGAATATCAAGAGGATACCATCCATACAGGTCGGAAGAATTTATTAAATTAACTGCTGACTATGTATTCCCCGTCATTTACCCCGATTTGAATATCTGGCATTTTTTGTATATCAAGCGGATCAAGGCAAGTATATTTTATGATCACAGTAAAGGCCACAATGTCTATATACCTTCAGATAATGGTACGATTAAGGAAGACAGGTTATTCAGGTCTTGTGGTATAGAGCTGACTTCTGATTTTCATTTTATTCACATCCTCTTTCCCTTTGATGCTGGCATCAGGTATAACTACCTGATTGATGAAACACAATCCAGGGCAGAATTAATTCTGTCAATAGATATAAGTAGTTTCTAAAATTCCTTATTAACGTTTATATATCCTGGATATTCAAGATCTTTATTTCCTACACGGATATAAGGTTTAATCTGTATGCTGACCCTGGTTGGTCTTTTACTGGCATCGGCAAGGTTCAATCCAAAATTGATTAATGTATTTCTGGATTCCCTTTTTAACAGTTCAACCAGGTTTGTTTCAACTTTCACCGGTATCGTGGAGATTCCTCCCAGTGGTGGGATCTCAATTCGTTCTTCAACAGCTCCTGCAGCAACCTGAAGATCATCTATAAAAGCAATGTATTCCAGACGATTCAGAGATGCAGTAACAGGATTAGGATTCTTGACTTCAACATTCAGGATAAATGAAAGTGGTAATTCCCCAAGTAAAATATTTTTTGCAATCTTTCCCGTTTCTTCAAAGGTAAGTGCCTCAATACTGTTTCTGTCACTGATATCAATTCCTGCAAGAAGGGGATCTTCCAGTGTACTCATTCTGAAATCACAATCAGCCAGTGCAGAAAGCTCTTTCAGATAGGAGCAGGAATTCAGAACCATCACCATAAATAAAATGGCAATTAAAGAAGGTATAAATGTTTTTTTCATATATCCGGCTGTTTTTATAAGTTTGTTCCTCCGAAATGGAAATCAATATAATTAATAATAAGGAATAATCATCATTATTGGCTTTAAATAATGTTGAGGAGATACAGAAATATCATTCAGGAAAATCTTTATGGTATACTTGGAACCATTGCTTTTCATATGATCCTGGTTATTATTTTTCTTGTGATAAAGATCTCTTCAACAAGAAATCTGATTGACAGCCTTATCATGATAGAGTTTGAGGAGTCAGAAATAATGGAGGATCCAAATTATATACCCCTGGAAAGAGATGTCGAATTTGAACATTATGTAGCGGATTATCTGGAAGCTGCCCGTAGTAATATTCCTGTCAATGTGGCCGAAAGGGTAGATGAGCAGATAAGCACAAACCGGTATGTCGATGAGGTACTTGATGAACTCGATGAAAGCCGCAGTCAGGAATGGTTAAGATCTCAGGAAAGATTACAGGATCTTCTGGATAGGGAATCAAATGGTATGATTGTTGAAAATGAAAATAATCAATTATCTGAAGATCAGGGAGTATTTGAAGGCCAGACAAATATATTTTATTCCCTTGAGAACCGGTACCATCTGAGACTTCCTGTTCCAGTCTATAAATGTGAGGGTGAGGGAGTGGTTGAGGTACAGATTCTGGTTGATCAGAGAGGGATGGTTGTACAGGTCCAGGTTCCTGATCTTGGAGACACGATGAATGAGATATGCCTGGCCGAAGCAGCCAAAAATGCAGCCCTCAAAACAAGATTTAATTCAAATTTTGAAGCACCTGTGAGGCAACAGGGAACAATAACCTATTTTTTTCAGGCACAATAACACAATTTATTTGCGTATTCAGCAATATCTTTCACATTCAAATCCTTCATACAACGGAAATGTCCTTTCGGGCATTTTGAAAATCCAATTTTTGAACATGGCCGGCAGGAAAGGTTTTTTACCTCAAAGATCTTTGATGAGGGATGAGTCATATAGGGATACATACCAAATTCAGGTATTGTATTTCCCCAGATTGAAAGAATAATTTTATTAAATCCAGCTCCTATATGCATCAGGCCGGTATCTGGAGTTATAAGCAGTTGAGCCTGTCTCACCAGTGAGGCCGACTGGTTAATGTTGTATTGACCGCAACCGATATAGATATGATTACCTAGCTCTTCAGATATTTTTCTTGCTGCAGGCAGGTCTTCCGGCCCTCCCAGTAAGATAACCGGTCTTTTAAGTTCCTTACAAAGCTCAATAATCATATCAACCGGCATTTGTTTGGTGGAATGTTTTGCCCCTGCAGCTACTCCGATAAAGCCTTTACTGAAGGGCTCCGGCAGACTGTCAATATTCACCTCATCCTCAGGAGGAATAAAATAGTCAAGGCCGTTATTGTCGTTCTGGATATCAAATATCTTCAATGTCTCCAGGTACCTGTCAACAAGATGCTTGTCGGGGAGTAAATTAATTTTAAGGTTTACCATTAACCATTTCCTGATATTAATTTTATTGACAGAAAATGACATGATCCTCAGCCTTGACTTCACCAGGAAAGAACGGATATTCTGATGAAGATCAATGACATAGTCGAAATGTTCTTTTTTAATTTTCTGAATGAGTGTATGAAGATTATCTTCCAGGATATGAACTTTATGGATATAGGGATTGGCAGTAACAACAGGAAGAAATTGTTTTTTTACCAGGTAATGAATTTCTGCTTCCCTCACCTGGTTTTTCAGACAACGTATAACCGGTGTGGTGAGGATAATATCACCAATAGAACTGAACCTTATGATTAGGAATTTTACCAATAAATTGGAATAAATGGTGCTAAGAATCAGGTGTTTTTCAATGAATTGAAAAAGAGAAGAAGGGCCAGCCAGTATTCATCTTTAGATTCATTATCTTCCCACAAAGCTTTAGAACCATGAATACCAACAGAATCGGAAGGTTGGAATAATGTATAACTTTCAGGATTGAGATTCTGAAGCATTTGGGTAATATAGGTATATTCTGTCCGGGTTCCTGTCACAAAAAGTGGTTTATCAAATAAATCCAGTTCATTTTCCAGACGCAGGTCTTCTCCAAAATATTCTCCCGGGCTGAAGGCAATAACAGCCTGGACGTTCGGATTATCTTTTCCAATAAGCAAACAGAGGGAGGCGGAATACGAACTTCCGAAAAGAATTACCTTTTTGTTGTTAAGATTGTAGGCATAGTCGATGGCAGCCTGGACATCTGCCGAAGCATCCAGGTATCGTGTTGGTTTTCCTGTTTGCCTGGCCATTCTTGCCGTTTCATTACTTACAAAGTTTTCATTATCGCCTGAACGCAGGTCTACAGCAAGGCAATTATAATTAAGTTTTGTCAGCTTGAATGCTGTCTCGTTGTATTCTCCGCGGCTTGATCCTTCCTGGTGTAAAAGTACAATATATGGGAAATCCTCCTGGACAAGATAAAGATCTGCAGTGATTGTTAGCCCATCGGTTGCTTCAAATGTAATTTTCTCTTTTGAAACTTGTGCTGAGACTAAAAGAAGCACCAGGGCTGTAATAAGTATAATTTTCATAGGCATACGTCAGTTATTTTTAATGTGGTTCAGTAATTCAGAGGATAACTGATTCTGCGAGGATTATAATATTATTCTGTTTAACTTCGATAACACCTCCGCTGATCTCATAAAAGACTGTTTTATCCTGCATGTCAATAATCTTAACTTCACCGCTTTCAAGGGTTGAAATGATTGGGGCATGGTTTCTAAGTACCTCAAAAGAACCTTTACTTCCCGGCACTTTTACTAGCTTAACATCACCGGTAAAGATCTTCTTGTCAGGTGTAATGATTTCGAGTTGCATAAGATAAATTTTACTTCACAGAGACCGTGCAATGATATTATTGGTTTGCCTCGGAAAGCAATTTATCCCCTTTGGCGGCGGCATCTTCAATTGTGCCGACGAGGTTAAATGCCGATTCCGGGTATTTATCCACCTCACCATCCATAATCATGTTAAACCCTTTGATGGTGTCTTCGATTGAAACAAGGCAACCCGATGTGCCTGTAAAAGATTCAGCAACATGGAAAGGTTGGGACAGGAATCGTGATACCCTTCTGGCCCTGTGCACTACAAGTTTATCCTCTTCTGAAAGTTCATCCATTCCCAGTATAGCTATAATATCCTGCAGCTCTTTGTAACGTTGTAATAATTCCTTTACCCGCTGTGCAGTATTATAGTGGTCAGCACCAACCACTTCAGGTGTCAGGATCCGGGATGTTGAGTCAAGGGGATCAACAGCAGGATAGATACCTAGTTCAGATATTTTTCTGCTGAGAACTGTTGTTGCATCAAGGTGTGCAAAGGTGGTTGCTGGTGCCGGATCTGTCAGATCATCAGCGGGAACATAAATTGCCTGGACGGAGGTGATGGAGCCTCGTTTTGTAGAGGTTATCCTTTCCTGCATGATGCCCATTTCAGTTGCAAGCGTGGGTTGATAACCTACGGCAGATGGCATTCTTCCAAGCAAAGCTGATACTTCTGAGCCAGCCTGCGTAAAACGAAAAATATTATCTACAAAGAATAAAATATCTCTTCCACCACTTTGTTCATCACCATCACGAAATGATTCAGCTACCGTCAATCCTGATAATGCAACAGTAGCACGTGCACCAGGGGGTTCATTCATCTGTCCAAATACCAGTGTGGCCTGTGACTCTTTGCGTATATTGTGGTCGACAAGGTTCAGATCCCAGCTGCCAGCTTCCAAACTTGCTTGAAACTCTTTTCCATACTTGATAACACCTGATTCAATCATTTCTCTCAGAAGATCATTGCCTTCCCTGGTTCTTTCTCCAACACCCGCAAAAACAGACAATCCGGAATATTTTTTAGCAATATTGTTAATCAGTTCCATGATAATAACCGTCTTTCCCACACCTGCTCCACCAAAAAGCCCGATCTTTCCTCCTTTTGCATAAGGCTCAAGAAGGTCAATAACCTTAATCCCTGTGAATAACACTTCCTTTTCGGTTGATAATTCCTCGAATGTTGGGGGTTTGCTATGAATCTCATATCCACCAACCTTATCCAGCTGTTCCATGCCATCGATTGCTTCTCCTGTAACATTCAGCAAACGGCCTCTGATTTGTTCACCAACAGGCATACGAATAGAAGCTCCGGTGGCAAGAACCTCCATTCCTCTCGTTAAACCGTCTGTACTATCCATTGCTACAGCCCGAATGGTATTTTCGCCAATATGTTGCTGACATTCAACGATAAGAATAGTACCATCATGACGTTTAATCTCCAGCGCATCATGAATGTTAGGGAGATCCTCCCCCGATTTCTCAAAACTGACATCAATAACAGGCCCGATTACCTGTATGATTATACCTTTATTCTGAGCCATGGAAAATTAATTAACTGTTTATGTAAATGCTTAAAAAACAAAGTTAGTATTTTTAAGATATCAAGCAACTTTCATATTAAGCTACACTGAGGGTTAAGTGAAAATATTTTCAGATTAAAAATGATTATCCAATCTTATTCAAAATTTAATTTAAATGTATAGTATGTTGTATGCTTCTTTATTACCATGATAAGAATAATTGCCCGTTGTATAATCCAGGAATAAAACATGCTATGATTTATAAAACATACTGCTTATCAATGTACCTAACGATAAATTTATTCATTTAGAATGATGATCTCTATTTCTCTTTTGTATTTTTGGAGTTTACACAATTGATGCATTAAATGAACAGGAAGAAGCTTATTCTGATGTTTCTTATTGCATGGTCGATGCAATCAGTATTATATACCCAGCTGACATTCCTTGGAGCAGCTGCAAATTACGGGACCTGGATTAAAGAACCCGGAGCAAGCATTTATGCCATATACTCCGTTAATGAAAAAATAGATATTGTGCCAAACGCAACGTACTTCCTGCCACATACTTTTGATGTTACGGACGGAACACATGAATACACCTGGTGGCATATTAATCTTGACGGACATTATGTTGTGTTTGAACCGTCCGGAATACAACTATTTGGCTTAATGGGATTATGTTTTACCAATGAAACCAAACGGATAGATGAATTAATCCAGGGGCAGCAACCCTACAGGGATAAAATTAATGCAACCAAGATAGGGTTAAATATTGGTGCAGGTGGTCAGCTTCATCTGGCGAAATATTTCAATCCGTTTGCAGAAGTTAAATATTCACTTGGTGACAGGCATCAATTTGTATTTACCCTGGGTATCCTTTGCAGGATTGCTTCCGACAGAGTTCCCGGGGAATCAGATGAGTTCTGAGAATTTAATTTGATGTCTGAACAACAGGTTACATTTTTCAAATCCATTATCTTTATGCGGAAATACGTTTTTTTCATTATGAATAAAAAAACTGCTCTCAGATACTGCCTGATATTCCTCCTGGTGCTTAATTTTGTTCAAATTCATGGACAATTTAACAGATTTGGCGGGGGACTTACTTTCAATTCTACGATAAAAAGTTCCGATCTCAACATTGGAAATCCAGGATTCAATTTCAGAGGTGTAATGGAAATCGGTGATAAATTTTTTTTAATTCCATCCATTACATTTCAGTTACCTAAGAAAAAAGTATACCTGGATGGAGAAAAAATAACCTTTTTCGGGAACCTCGATGTAAACCTGACATATACCCTGGCAACGGAGAAACAGTTGCTTTTCTATGCTCTTGCCGGAGCTGATCTGACAAATGTTTATACAACCTGGGATACAGAGGTGCCCGGTCTGGGAAATAAATATGAAATTCTGCCTGGCTTTGCCATTGGTACGGGGATTGAAATGATTGTTGAAAAGGATATCAATGCATTTGCACAGGTCAAATACATCATCAGTAAATATCAGCAACTAATCATTTATGTTGGTATCCATTATTATTTTGTTGGCAGGAAATATCGAACCTGGTAATAGAGGAAATTTGATTGATATTCTATATTTTTTATATCTTTAACTACTTTAATAACAGCAATTAATTCAAATAGATATGGCCAGTTTAAAAGTTATGCTTGGAATGTTCCCTTCCACAGCTAAGATCGAATCTGAAGAAGCTGCATTGATAAAAGACTTTAATGACTTCAATGAATACAGTAATTCAGCAGAACTAAAAAGGTATGAAGAGCTTGACAAAATAGTTAACTCCAGTGAGTTTGCAGAAAAGAAAAAGGCAATCAAGGCACAGAAATTTAACGGTACGGAAGAATACAAAAAACAACAGGAATACCTTAAATTAAAGAAAGCAAAACACATTAAAAATTATTACCAGACAAAATCCTCGAAAGAACTTGATGAATATTTAAAGATGGATGGTTCAGAGGAGATGAAGAAATATGAAAAACTGGGTGAATATATAAATTCAAAGGAATTTGCTGAAGAGAAGCAAAATGCCGGCAAGGATTACAAAAATTCTTCAGCTTATCAGAAGGAACAGGAATATAATAATTTGCAGAAATCCTCCTCCATCAGAAACTATTTTAAGTTTAAAACCTCACCACTGCTTGAAAATTATCAGAGGTTGGATGGTTCTGAAGAAATTGCCAATTATGAAAAACTGGAGAGATTCGTCGATTCAGAAGAATTTAAGAAGGTCAAGGATTATATGGCTCTCAGTCCCCAAAAGAAATATGAACAGTCTGAAGAATACCAGCTCGAGCAGGAATATCTTAATTTAAAGAAGTCAGAAAAGATCAACTGGTATTTCAAACTTAAAAAACAAAATGATTTTCATAAAATCACTGACTGGGAGTTGACCTTTGAAGATGATTTCACCAATGGTAAACCGGATTCAAAAAAATGGATGAACAATTATTTCTGGGGGGAGGTACTTTTAAAAGACACTTATGCTTTACCGGGTGATATGCATTTCTATACAGAGGGGAAAAATATTGATGTTCAGGATAGTATTTTAAAGATTATTACAAAAAAAGAAGAAGCAGAAGGAAAAATATGGGATCCGGTGTTTGGTTTTAAACATCAGCACTTTAATTATACGTCAGGATTAATCAGTACAGGAAAAAGTTTCCGGCAAAAATATGGTAAAGTAAAGACCAAAGTACGGTTTTCAGGTACTTCTCTGCGCCAGGCCGTATGGATGGTAGCGGAAAAAATATTACCCCATGTGGATATAGCAAAACTAGAAAAGAACAAGATAAAAATGGGTAATTTCTGGGGTAATATAACAGAAAAAGGTGGAGTACATAAAAAAATTACGAAGAAAGGTGGATCGAAATTCACTTCTGATTTCTTCATTTATACGCTGGAATGGACACCCGATAAACTGATATGGAAAATAAATGACCTGGAAGTTATGGCTCAGACTCAGGGAATACCACAGGAACCGATGTATATCGGATTCAGTGCCGGTGTGTCCGGGCCGGTATCCGACCACCAACTCCCGGCCGGGATGGAAATAGACTGGGTAAAAATCTATCGGAAGAAAGAATAAACAACAGCCCGGTTTATCCGGGCTTTTTTTTATACATATACTATTATATGTTTAATACCCTCTCTGTGTCTCCCCGGCAGGGAAAGGGTGATATCCGTCTGACGAACAGGAGGGTGAAATAAATTCTAAATATCGACAGTTTATTTCAATACCCTGTGAGGATATTTTAAATTAGCATACATGACAAAATTGA
>LJUQ01000231.1 GCA_001304505.1 Bacteroides sp. SM23_62_1 | reverse complement strand
CCATACTCCCTGCTCCCTGCTCCATACTCCCTGCTCCTTGCTCCATACTCCCTGCTCCCTGCTCCCTGCTCCATACTCCCTGCTCCATGCTCTATACTCCATACTCCATACTCCATACTCCATACTCTCTGCTCCATACTATCCCAAGGTTTATTATCTTTGTTTAAAACTATAATATCTATGGCAAAGACCGCTGTGGCCGGAAATCATGGCGAAGATATTCGCTCGGACTGTCTTGTTGAACTTAAAATAAATGCAGCCGGTGGTTTAAAAATCGAGCTCGATAGTAAGGTTAGCAGGTTGTATGGTAAACAGATGCGTTCACTTATCAGTGAGATATTTTCCTATTTTGGGATCGGGCATGCAGAAATAACCATACATGATAGTGGCTCGCTGGATTTTGTACTTGCTGCCCGGACTGAAGCAGCGATCAAACAGCTGGTCGATACAGATAAGGAATTTCTCTTACCTATATTGCCAGGGATTACAGTTATTGCAGATCGTGACCATTTCCGGTTTACTCGTTTATACCTGCCCGGTAATACACCGAAATTCATGTTAAATGCCGGTGTTCATTATCCTGATGCAGTTATACTTGACCTTGAGGATTCTGTTGCACCATCAAAAAAGTATGAAAGCCGTTTTCTTGTAAGAAATGCACTGAGACAGGTAAATTTCATGGGGGCTGAGCGGATGGTCAGAATTAATCAGCTTCCGGCCGGCCTTGAAGATTTAGAATATATTATTCCACATCATGTTCATATTATCCTGATGCCCAAGATTGAAAATGCCACCCATATTAAGCAGGTGGAAAGCAAAATAGTATCACTAAAAGAAAAATACAATACTGATAATCAAATATTTCTGATGCCAATCATTGAAAGTGCCCTTGGCATTGAAAATGCCTTTGAAATTGCTTCAGCTTCACCGGATATTGTTGCAATGGCTATCGGACTTGAAGATTATACAGCTGATATAGGTGTGAAAAGGACACAGGATGCGCAGGAATCATTATATGCAAGGATGCGGATTGTAAATGCCTGCAAGGCTGCAGCGATTCAGCCTATTGATTCTGTTTATTCGGACATATCTGATCTGGAGGGATTAAAGGAGACAGCCATCCGTTCAAAAGCTCTTGGATTTGAAGGAATGGGATGTATTCATCCCAGCCAAATAAGGATCATCCGGGAATGTTTCAGGCCGGATATTTGCGAAATAGAGCAAGCCATCAAGGTTGTGCTGGCTTTTGAGAATGCCGAAGCAAAAGGTCTGGGTGTTGTCTCCCTTGGATCGAAAATGGTAGATAAACCTGTCGTTAAAAGAGCTATGGCTACTGTTGCCCTGGCTGAAAAATTGAATATTCTGGCAAAAGACTGGAGAAAAGAATATGGATAGAATTAAAGAAATTATCAATGCTGCGGGCAGAAGTATTCCAGTTGAGGTAAACGGAGAATCTGTGATACCCTATCAGGGAATAGGAAAGTATAAACCGGACGGATACAGGTATGGCCCCGGGATTGTCACATGTGCTGATTATCCCGCGGATGGTAACAAACTTGTATCATCTTTAAAAGATGCGCTTATCCAGGCAGGCATCCGTGATGGTATGACAGTTTCAACACACCATCATTTCAGGAATGGGGACCTGCTGGCCAACCAGTTATTTGATATTATTCATGAATTAGGCATCAAAGATATCAGGTGGTTCCCTTCAGCCTCCTTTCCCTGTCATGAACACCTGATACCTTATCTGGAAGATGGGACCATCCACCATATAGAAGGCAGTATGAATGGTCAGCTGGGAATATTTACATCGCAGGGCAGGATGAAGGGTGTTGGAGTGCTCCGATCACATGGAGGAAGATATCAGGCTATACAGGATGGAGAGGTTAAAATAGATATTGCAGTTATTGGCGCAGGTTGCGCAGATTCCTTTGGTAATGCCAGTGGATTGTATGGTCCCTCAGCAACAGGTTTACTGGGATTTGCCCTAGCAGACGCACAATATGCGGAAAAGGTAATTATAGTGACAGATAACCTGGTTGATTTTCCCTGTATCCCATGGCAGATACATGGTAATTATATCGATTTTACCGTTGCAGTGGATAAATTAGGTGATCCAGAACAGATCGTTTCAGGAACAACCCGGATAACAAGTAGTCCCGACAGGCTTTTACTGGCAGATTTAACTGCACGGTTTTGTGAGGCAACAGGGATTATCCGGGATGGTTTTTCATTCCAGACCGGTGCGGGCGGTACATCACTGGCTGTTAGCGAATCATTCCGGCAAATCATGAAAAAAAAAGGGATAAAAGCCAGATTTGCCAGGGGTGGGAGTAATGCCTACCTGGTTTCAATGCTTAATGAAGGACTGATTGATTATCTGCTTGATGGACAGACATTTGACATGGATGGTATCCGATCAATTGCTGAAAATCCAAACCATGTATGGACCAGCCCTTTTACCAGTTACAACTATCACGGCAAAGGCAACTTCGCTGGAATGGTGGATGTTGTAATTCTCGGGGCAACTGAAATAGATATTGGATTCAACGCTAATGTAGTTACCCATTCCGATGGCTATTTACTTCATGGTATCGGAGGCTGGCAAAATTGCCTTTTCTCCAAAACTGTAATCCTGCCTGTTCCCCTCTTGATCTCCTTGATTCTGTTAGCGGGACTGACTTACCACTAAGGAAAATAGAAGATCTGAAACAGGAAGCCGAACAAATATGTGGCAAACCTGAATCAGCCAGGTTTAAGAACCGGGTGGTGGCTATTGTCAAATGGGTGGATGGAACAGTTCTGGATGTTGTCAGACAGGTGGATGAGTGATAGTTTTTAATCAGAAATAATCAATCCACTGCTATTCGTCATTATCATCATCTAACCTGCTTATTTCAATATCTTCTTCAGGAGTAATATCATCATTCAGAAAGAATATCCTTAACCTGACAGTATCTCTTAAAAAGTTAATCCGGCCAATCTCAATGCGATGGATGTTCAGGCCGGTCCTTTCTTTAAGGTCTTTTAAGAGTTCCTGTGATTTTTCTGGCTTGATCAGGTCGATCTTTTCATAATCGATGGTCTTACTTGCTTCATGTTTTAAAAGCCAGAGCTTTTCAAGCAGGTAAACTACAGAAATAACCGCGATATTGGTAAAGATCAGCTCAATATAACTGACTTTTCTGTTTGCAAGGGCATTGATAACAGAAATACCGATCACAACAAAAAGATAAGTCATCTCCTTGATGGGTATCGGATTGGTTCTGTATCTGATAATTCCAAAAATAGCAAACAGGCCCAGGGCAAATCCGATCTGTAACTTCACATTCTCAAGAAGGAAACAGAGCAGAAATACAAGACAACTGATTAAGATGTAAGAGAAAAGATAGTCTTTCCTTCGTGCAATAGGATAATATAATCCCCTTACAATTACTGCCACAACAAGGAAATTGAAAAGAAAACGTATGACAAGCTCAAGGAAATCTTCAAGGTTTAATATCTCAATTCCAAAAAAGCCACTCGGATCAACTTGCGCTGTAATAAGATCCTGGATCATTCTTAATTTTATTAATTGTTAATAATCTGTCTTTAAAGAGATTCTGCTTTATAAGAGGGTTCAGAACAACTGTCCCGATACCATATTTGCTGAGATTTGATGGGAAAATCTTATGGGATTTTAAAAGATTGAGAAAGTAACCGGCAGGAAACATTTTTTCCTGTTTGACTTCACATATTGCCAGGAAAGGAAATTCTGTTTTACGCATGTATCCTTCAAATTCCAGGTTGATGTCAAATGTAATCCTTTCCTTATTATTAAGGCTGACAAGTGTGAAACGGGTGAACAGGGAAAGAAGGACAGGATTTAGATTACCGGGCTCGATCTGAATATATTTACGGATAAAATCAATATCCCGCTGTGATAACGTTTCCTGCATCTGACCTGTTAACAGGCGTTTTTTAATTGTTCTTTCCCTGTTGTTCTTTTCCTTTATTTCAAGATAGGTCTGGGCAGTATCAATATATTCCCTGTATCTTACTTTAAACCTGCTTCGCACACCGTTATGATGATCGAAGTAAAACTTCATATCGGGGGTATCAAAATAGAGGGTTTTATACCTGAATAACCTTTTGTCTTTTATGGTCAGAACTTTATAGGGGCCCGTTGTATTTTTAAGTAGTGGTATAAGTCTGTCTATATGAAAAACAAATTTGATGTCCTTACGGTCCAAAAAACTCACCTGATTCATCTCCGTAAGAGAAATGGGATCGTGTTGCTTTAATATTTCATCCAGACCATTCAAAAACAGAACAGATTTATCAAATAATTGAGGCAAAAATAAATAAATTGTGCATATATTGAGCAAGGATAAAGTTATTGCTTCTAATTAAGGTTGTATCAGGTTACACATAGTCTATTATTTTTTCATCTATGAAGAGATTGTTTTATTATGAAAAGATACAGATGCACGGTATGTGGATTTGTTTATGATCCGGTGGATGGTGATCCGGATGGAGGGATCCTGCCCGGAACCTCTTTTGATAATGTTCCGGATGACTGGACCTGTCCTGTTTGTGGTGTGAATAAATCAGAATTCACCGAGGATGACTGGTAGAATGAATTAAGTTTCCGGAATATTTCTGAGTACTTCAAGAAGAAGCTTCCAGAACTTCTGTGTACTTTTAATACTTATTTTTTCGTGCGGGGTATGAGCGCCTTTAATGGTAGGTCCGAAAGAGATCATATCCAGATCAGGATACTTTTGAAGAATTAATCCACATTCAAGTCCGGCATGTATTGCTTTAACCAGAGGATTTTTTTTGAATAGTTTTCGATAGGAATCCCTGGTGATATTTAGAATCTCGGAATCAGGGTTGGGTGTCCAGCCCGGATACCCTGCTGTATGCTCAACCTTTGCTCCTGCCAGCGAAAAAATCGAGGCAATTTTATCGGAGATATCTTTTTTGGCAGAATCAATAGAACTCCTCTGGCTGGTTGTAACCTGAATCTCTTTTTCCTTTAAAAATTTTATTGAGGCAAGGTTTGTTGACGTTTCAACCAGATCTTCAATATCCATACTCCATGAGATTACACCATGCGGACAGCCATATAGAGCATTCAGGAGCCGATATTGTAGCTTTGTAGTAATCACTGACTCAGGAGGCTCGGTTTCCATCAGGTAGAAATAGAGATCAGGCTCAAACCTTCCAACCTCCTTCTTGATAATGCTGGCGAAGATATGAAAGAAGCTTTCAAATTCAGATTTTTTACTTTTTGGAACGACAACCAGTGCTTCTGCATCCCTGGGTATTGCATTACGCAGGTTACCCCCGTTAAGATAGCTGATTAACAAGTCAAATTCGCGGGATGCATTCCACAATAGCCTGTTAATAAGCTGTATCACATTAACCGGACTTTTGTGAATTTCATCGCCGGAATGTCCGCCTTTAAGACCACCTATCTGTATAAGGTATGCCTGTGTACCCTGTTTTGTCTTTTTTAAATTCAACCGGAACCTGGCCAGTGTGTCAATACCTCCGGCACACCCAATAAATAAGATACCTTCATCTTCCGAATCCAGGTTCAATAATATTTTACCTTCAATAAATCCTTTCTGGAGGTTTTTTGCTCCGGTCATACCTGATTCTTCATCTATGGTGAATAAACATTCAACAGGGCCATGTTCAATCTGATGATTTTCAAGTATAACAAGCTGCGCCGCGATTCCAATGCCGTCATCCGCTCCCAGTGTGGTATTTCGTGCTGTAACCCATCCATTTTTAAGAATAGGTATGATGGGATCTTCTTCAAAGTTGTGATGGGCATTTTTCTCTTTTTCACCAACCATGTCAACATGACTCTGCAGGATAACGCATTTACGATTTTCCATCCCGGGAGTGGCATTTTTCCTTATAACTAAATTCCCAACACTGTCCTGTTTATATTCCAGTTTCTTGAGCAGGGCAAAATCAATCAGGTATTGAAGAATCTTATCCTCTTTTTTTGATAGACGGGGTATCCTGCATATCTCCTCGAAATATTCCCATAACCGGCCGGGGACCTTCATACTCAATTTTTCCATCTTGTCCTGATAGATAAACCTGTTAATGTTTTACAAAATAAACGATAAAAAACAATAGCAAAAAAACCGGAATGTTTTTTTTCTTCTATTTTTACTGATCGATTATTTAAACCTGTTATGCAGATAAGACGCCCAGGTTGATGGGTTATAGAAAGTTTAGTTAAGATGAGTGCTGGCGGATCTCTACAAATAATTAATTTTCAATACCTTTGGTTTGGTTGCATAATCCTTATCTAAAATATTTATAAATACCTGAGAAAGAGAAGACATGTCAAAAAAAACCATTGTTGCACTTCCCGGCGACGGAATAGGCAGGATTGTCTTGAATGAAGCCATACGTGTACTTGATAAAGCAGGATTCAGGGCAGATTATATTGAGGGAGATATTGGATGGGAGTTCTGGATCAAAGAAGGCAATCCACTTCCATCCAGAACTATTCAACTTCTAGAACAACATAAAATTGCTCTTTTTGGTGCCATTACCTCGAAACCAAAAGAAGAAGCTGCTGCGGAGCTTTCACATGAACTTCAGGGTAAAGGGCTGATTTATTCCAGCCCCATTGTGGGACTGCGTCAGCATTTTAATCTGGATATATGTATCCGGCCCTGCCGTTCTTATAAATCCAATCCATTAAACTTTATCAGAAGAGGGAAAAATGGAGAAATAGAGGAACCCGAAATAGATGTTGTTATATTCAGACAGAATACTGAAGGACTTTATGCAGGCGTCGAATGGACCAATCCACCGGATAAAGTATACGAAGCATTTCTCACACATTCCCGATTCCTCAAAAATTTCGGCACTGTCCCCAGGGGAGAATTATCGATCTCTACAAGGATTTTTACAAAGAAAGCTACAGAGCGGATTATATGGGCAGCTTTCAATTATGCCAGGAAACATAAATATACATCTGTTACAGTTTGTGAAAAGCCGAATGTTATCAGGGAAACATCAGGATTGATGTTGCGGCTGGCGAAAGAGGTTCAGAGATCGGAGTTTCCGGAAATAAGTCTCTGGAATACAAACATTGATGCACAGATGATGTGGCTGACAAAAAATCCTGAACACTATGGCGTTATTGTTGCTGGGAACATGTTCGGTGACATCATTTCAGATGGTTTTGCCGGGTTAATAGGTGGGCTTGGATTTGCCTGCAGTGCCAATATTGGAGATGAGGTTGCGGTTTTTGAACCTACCCATGGCTCCGCACCCAAATATGCCGATTACCCCATATCCATAGTTAATCCGATTGCTATGATTGAATCTGCCTGTATGATGCTCGATCATCTGGATGAACAGATCATTTCCTCCCGGATCAGGAAAGCAGTTGCCGATGTTATTGTTGATGGAAGAGTCAGGACCTATGATATGCTCAAAATGCCGGGAAATGCTGATGTCCTGCAAAAAGGGGCATCTTCAACCGTACAGATGACTGATGCTATCATTGAAAAGCTGAACAACTGAAAACTTATCACCTGATTATGATGAAAAAAGAAATTCTTGAATTATGGCCTGAACTGGAATGGATTAAAGATCCTTACCTGAGAGAAAAGACAGCACGAACCTGGGAATTGGCTCTTGACCGAAGCGTTCTGTCAGCTGATGATCTTCATCGCGTCCCTTTTACACTTCTCATACCTGAGGTGGGTGTGACCTTTATGGCTCATAAAAAATGCGTTGTTCATATTGCCAGAGATTGTGGTCACCAGATAATGGAATTCATGGGAGATAGCCTGCCTGTTAATATGGATCACCTTATTGCAGGTGCTATCCTGGCGGATGTTGGAAAACTATTTGAATATGAGATTGTTAATGGAAAAGCGATCCGGGGGAAATATGGTAAATATATCCGGCATCCTTTTTCCGGTGTAGCCCTTGCTGAGGAGGCAGGTGTACCTCCCGAGGTTTGCCATATTATTGCAGCCCATGCCGAAGAAGGGAACCTGATCAAACGCTCTGTCGAGGCATACATAGTACATCATGCCGATTTTATGACTTTTCTTCCATTTAAAGAGAGATTAAGGATTGAGTGATAGATCGTCTGAAGTTATCCGTTTAGTTTCATTTCGGTGAACTGAATGTCTCTTCTGGAAAATCCCTGCATTTTCTGCCAATGCTGGGGGCTGTGTCACAACTAATATTTCACGCAATGATCGCCAGGAAAACATGAAGTACGCAAAGAATACGTGTCTGTTAACCAACATTTTGCGGTCTTTGCGAAAGCTTGGCGTACTCTGCGTGAAGCCTTAAATTGAAGTTGTGACACAGCCCCCAACAATGCTATTGTAATACCCGCTTTCCAGCTTAGTCATTTAATCCATTGATACGGTTGGAATGCCTGACCTCCAGCCTGGTCATTTGATCCATCGATTTTATTTAAATACTTAAAATATAATAATCACTGGATTATCTCCCCTTCATAAACTTGTCCAAAGGAAAAAAACACTAACAAAAGTTTATTCTTACCACAGCACTTTTTACAGGACAAAAGTTTATCTTTAGTTTCTTGTTTTTATTTTTGTTGGGTATTAACGCAGTACACAATAAAATCATTTCATGCTTACTTTTGACCTTATACTGGTCTTTATTGTATTATTGTTCATTCTTGTATCGCTATACAGGGAAATTTTGGGTCCGGCTTTTACCTTTATGGTTGGTGTAATCACACTGGGGATCTTTGGTATACTTACACCGGCTGAAATACTGAAGGGATTTGCAAATGAGCAGGTTGCCGTCGTTATTTTGTTACTTGTCATTGGAGATCTTCTCAGGAAAACAGGAGCGGTTGAAATTATCTTTGACCGCTATTTTAAAACCGCCAGGAGTTACAAGGGATTTTTAAGCAGGATGATCCTCCTGCTGTCGGGTTTTTCCTCCTTCCTGAATAATACACCCCTTGTAGCCGTTATGATGCCCTATGTTCACAGCTGGTGTAAAAGAAATAATTACTCTCCTTCCAAGTTTTTAATTCCTCTTTCATATGCTGCCATTCTCGGAGGATGTGCCACCTTAATCGGGACATCAACAAATCTTATCGTCGGAGGCCTTGTTGCAGAACAAACCATTGCGCCGGAGCTGAGATCACTTAATATATTTGATTTTTCGGCGGTGGGATTTACAATGATATTACTCGGATATATCTATATGATGTTTCTGGGAGATAAATTATTACCATCACGGCCTGATGTAATAACCCAGTTTTCTACCGGTGGCCGTGAATACCTGCTGGAAGCAAGAATTCCGGAAAAATCAGAAATGATTGGTAAGACTGTTGAAGAATCGGGATTTGTAAATTATCCAGGGATTGACCTTGTTGAGATATGGCGAAGAGGGTACAAAATCACCGATTTTGGGCCGGAATTATTATTGGACAGGGGAGATACCCTCATCTTTGCAGGTGATAATGAAACCATTGCGGATATGATAAAAGAGCAGAGAGGATTATCACTGCCTGAAGTTGGCATGTTTACTAAGAAGAAAAGGTCAGAAATGGTTGAAGTGGTGGTATCACAGAACTCAACCCTGATTAACAAAACAGTGAGAGAAAGCGATTTCAGGAATAAATACGACGCGGCCGTCATATCAATCCACCGGAATGGTGAATTGATCAAAGGAAGGGTAGGAGAGGTTGAACAGAAAGCCGGTGATGTGTTGTTACTATTCGCCGGTGCTGACTTCGTGCAAAGAACGGCTACAACAACAGATTTTTATTTTATCTCCAAGGTTCGTGAGTTTGTCAGGGTGGAATGGTATAAGAATGCTGTTGTGCTCGGTGGTATCATAACTGCAATTGTTTTGGCCGCATTCCAGATTTTCCCATTAATTCTGAGTTTGTTAATTCTGATAATCCTGTCACTGGCCTTGAAAATCACTCATCCGAAAGAACTTCCGAGGAGTATTGAATTTA
>LJUQ01000042.1 GCA_001304505.1 Bacteroides sp. SM23_62_1 | reverse complement strand
ATGGTATTTTTAAAACGGCGCAAATTACAAAAAAAATGTTAAATAGAACGCTGCTAGATAGTTATTTCACCTCTTACGGATCTTTTTAGAAGTCCATGGATATCACTGACCGGGATTTTCTGTCCAAGAAGGAACATTAATTTTGTGACTGCGGCTTCGGTGGTCATATCCAGCCCGCTGATGACCCCTGCTTCCACAAGATGCCTGCTCGTCTCATAACGTCCCATTTCCACCTGTCCCTGACTGCACTGTGTTATATTCAGTATGATTATTCCCCGGTCGGTTGCTGATCGGATTATTTTTGTGAACCAGCTGGTTGTTGGAGCATTACCCGCACCGAATGTTTCAAGGATTACTGCTTTCAGTCCATCGGTCTGAAGGACTGATGTAACAATTTTTTCGGTAATTCCCGGAAAGATTTTGAGTATTGTCAGGTTTGTATCAAGGGTTGTATGTATGCGGAATGGAGCGGACAATGGTTTTAAAATAGCTTCCCTGTTATACCGTATATGAACACCGGATTCGGCCAGGGAAGGGTAGTTTGGAGAGTGAAAAGCATTAAAATTTTCAGCATTTATTTTGGTGGTTCTGTTTCCGCGGAGCAATTTAAACTCAAAATAAATGCAGACTTCCGGCACCAGTGATTTACCATTCTGTTTTGCAGCAGCAATCTCCATGGATGAGATCAGGTTTTCTTTACCGTCTGTTCTCAGAGCGCTAATGGGGAGTTGTGATCCGGTAAAGATCACAGGTTTACCAAGATTCTCCAGCATAAAGCTTAAGGCAGATGCGGAATATGCCATTGTATCTGTGCCGTGAAGTACAATAAATCCGTCGAAGCTGTTATAATTTTCCCCTATGACCCTGGCAATTTCAATCCATATTTCCGGGTGAATATTTGAAGAATCAACAGGAGGATCAAAGGATATTGCGGACAGATCGAATCCGAACTTTCTGATCTCAGGGATATGTTCTGCCACCTCTTTAAAACTGAATGGAATCAGTGATTCAGAGCCCGGTCTTGTAATCATTCCGATGGTTCCACCGGTGTATATTATCAAAATGGATATTTTATCTTTCATAACACTGGTATGTTTATCCGGAATACATGAGCGGCGTTAAGCGTAGTAATTCTGGTAATTTCACCGACTGACATCCTGTATATTTCAGCTGTTTTTTCAGCTATATAAGGGAGATATGATGGTTCATTCCTTTTACCCCGTTGGGGTACGGGGGCCAGGTATGGCGAATCAGTTTCAAGTACCAAATGACCCGGATCAATCTGTTCTGCCACACGGTCCAATCCAGCATTTTTGTAGGTAATAATGCCACCGATACCAATTTTGAATCCATATCCAATAATTCTCTCAGCCTGTTCCGGTGTGCCGGTGAAGCTGTGAAAAATTCCTGTAAGGTTTGGATCATTTTCTTGATCAAGGATATCAAAAATCTCATTAAATGATTCACGGGAATGGATTACGACGGGCAGATCAAATTCTTTCGCCAGCCTGATCTGGAAGGTAAAGGCCTCCTTTTGTTCTTCAAGGTATGTTGTATCCCAGTAAAGGTCGAGACCAGTTTCCCCGATGGCATAGAATTTTCTTTTTGACAGCCAATCCCTTAAATTTTTTAATTCACCGGCAGGATCACCTTTAACAGATGTCGGGTGCAGACCGATCATGGGATAGCAATTATCCGGATATTGATCAACCAGGTAGAGCATGGGTCCTATGGTTGAACCATTAATATTTGGAAGGAAACATTTCAGGACACCTTCATTAAAAGCTCTTGTTAAAACTTCATCACGGTCCTTGTTGAAGGCAGGAAGAAAAAGGTGAGTATGCGTATCGATGAGCATAGGATTATTAAATAGGTATAAAAGTAACATAAAGATACAAAGGGTGCTGCTATTATTCCGGAGATATTATTATGAAATGTAAGCAGAGCCACGTTATTGGGCGGCTCTGCATTTAATTATTGTTAACTTGGTTTTATTGCCCGGGATGCATAAGATGATCAAACCACACCCTGGGCCAGCATGGCATCTGCTACTTTAACAAATCCACCAATATTTGCACCTTTTGCATAGTTTACAAAACCATTTTCTTCTTTACCATATTTGACACATGTAGCATGAATGTTCTGCATAATTTCCTTAAGTCTTTTATCGACCTCCTCCCTTGACCAGGTAAGTCTCATTGAATTCTGGGTCATTTCAAGTCCTGATACTGCTACTCCTCCTGCATTTGCAGCTTTTCCGGGGCCGTACAGGATATCTGCCTCCATATATACATCAATTGCACCTGGTGTGGAAGGCATATTTGCACCTTCACAGACAACTTTACAACCGTTGGCTATCAGTAACCTGGCGTCTTCCTCGGTGATCTCGTTCTCGGTGGCAGATGGGAAGGCTGCATAACATTTTATCCCCCAGGGTCTTTGCCCTTCAAGGTATTCACAGCCATATTTTTCAGCATATTCCTTGATCCTGCCACGTTTAATATTTTTCAGTTCTATTATAAATTTGAGTTTATCCTTGTCAATGCCATCCGGGTCATATATCGATCCGTTTGAGTCTGACAGTGAAACAACCTTTCCACCCAGGTCATTAATTTTTTCAATCGTATACTGGGCAACATTTCCTGATCCTGAGACCAGGACAGTCTTCCCCTTCAGAAATTCACCGCGGGTTTTCAGCATTTCTTCAGCAAAATACACTGCTCCATAACCGGTTGCTTCAGGGCGTATAAGGCTTCCTCCAAGTTCCAGCCCTTTACCTGTGAGCACGCCTGTAAATTCATTCCTGATCCGTTTATATTGTCCGAACAGGTACCCGATTTCTCTACCACCCACACCGATATCACCTGCCGGAATATCCGTATTGGGTCCCAGGTGTCTGCACAGTTCGGTCATAAAACTCTGGCAAAAACGCATCACTTCATTATCGGATCTGCCTTTGAAGTTAAAGTTGGCTCCCCCTTTCCCTCCACCCATGGGCAAGGTAGTCAGGCTATTCTTAAAGACCTGCTCGAAAGCAAGAAATTTCAATACACCAAGATTGAGCGTGGGATGAAACCGAAGACCACCTTTATAGGGACCTATGGCACTGTTCATTTCTATTCTGAACCCTCTGTTAACTTCTATTTCTCCCTGATCACTCAGCCAGGGAATTCTGAAAATGATGACCCTTTCCGGTTCAACGATCCTTTCCAGGATTTTTGCGTGTTTATATTTGGGATTTTCATCAATGTAAGGAATCAATGATTTAGCTACTTCCTCGACAGCCTGGTAAAATTCTGGTTCTGCAGGGTTTTTTTCTTTAACAGTCTCCATGAATTGAGCCACTCTCGGATCCATATTGCCAGAGTTTAATTTGTGATATAAAAGGGCAAACTTAAAAAATTTTTAATTATTCCCTACCGATAATTAAGCAATTGCATCATAAATGGATATAATGGTTCCTGTTTCCTATGGCGAAAAACAGGCAATCCGTCTGAGGCGGATGCAAATGTTTTTCAAGCATCCTCGAAATGGCAAAGAAATCAAAGATTTCAGCCATCCCGGGAGTTGATGGTTCCTGGTGGGTATGGGTTATGTATTTGGGTGTATAGTGGTTTCTGGTTACTGTTTGCTGGTTCCTGGTGGGTATGGGTTATGTATTTGGGTGTATAGTGGTTCCCTGTTGATGGGAGATATGTTGTTTGGTTGTCTGTTGTCAGTCGTTGGTTTTCCGTTAGTGTGGAATAGGCAGGGGAGTGAGAAATGTAGTTGTTTATTTTCAGTTAATGTAGGTGCGGGCGTTTGGAAGAAAAAATTTTCAAAGGTTGTTTTCTTAATGCTGAAGAAAGAGTATTTAAAGGTGTCTGCGGGGGCTGTGTTATAACTGGTTTTTCATACAAACCTGCCTGCCGGTCTCACTCTGCATCAGCGGCTACGTGAAGGCGAGGCAGGCATGGGGCGCAAAGAAAAGGTCAGGTTCGCGACGAACACATGCCTGCTAAACAACACTTTACGACCCTGGCGATAACTTTGCAACCTTGGTGTGAAGCCTTCCATTGAAGATGTGACATACCTCCCGGAAAATATATTAATAAACAATAACAAATATGGACGATCCGGAATTGGTTTATAAGATTGCATTAAGCATGGTTCCCGGTATTGGGAGTATAACTGCCCGTAAGCTTATCAATACAACGGGAAGTGCCCGGAATGTATTTCAGGAGAAAAAAAATATGTTATTACGAATCCCCGGGGTTGGTGAGCTTACAGCTGGAAAAATCTCAACCGGGGGATTATTGCAACAAGCCGAGGAGGAAATCCTTTACATCAGAAAAAATAACATAAGACCCTTATATTTCAAGGATAGGGATTATCCAAATCGTCTTAATCAATGTCCTGATGGACCTATTATGGTTTATATGAAAGGAAAGGCAGATTTTAATAATGGTAAGTTTTTAAGCATAGTGGGAACGCGCACACCAACATCATATGGAATTGATATGACCAGCAAAATTGTTTCATCACTTGCTGAAAAGGGTCATCATCTGGTCATTGTCAGCGGACTGGCCTACGGTATTGATGTCTGTGCACACAAAGAAGCGCTGAAGCATGGTTTTCAGACAATCGCAGTACTCGGGCACGGATTAAGATATCTTTATCCTTCATCACATTATTCTGTTGCCCGGAAAATTGAAGGACAGGGTGCCTTACTTACAGATTTTCCAAGCTATGAAAAGCCGGAGAGGAATAATTTTATTAAGAGGAACAGAATTATTGCTGGTCTTTCTGATGCTACCCTGATAATAGAATCGGGGATCAAAGGCGGAGCATTGATTACTGCAGACATAGCTAATTCTTATAACCGTGATGTTTTTGCTGTTCCGGGGAAGGTGGGTGACCCATTCTCTTCAGGTCCCAATCAACTAATCAAGCGTCATCATGCATCACTGGTGGAGAATAGTGAAGATATTGAATATCTGGCAGTCTGGGACAGGAAAGAAAAGAACATGGCAGTACAGACAGAGTTATTCCGGGATTTATCGGAGGAGGAAAGGATGTTGATAAATATTCTTTCCCTTGAGGAAAAACTGGAGGTTGATTTGCTGTGCATCCGTACCGGCATGCCGGTCGGACAGGTCTCTGCCTTGCTGTTAAGCCTTGAATTTGCGGGTTATGTTAAAAGTCTTCCGGGGAATCTTTATAAGATCAGGAAATTGTAGATAAGGTATCTTGTCAGGATATTATCTGGTTAAATATATTGAGATTGAAACATATATAGTTTGGTTTTGAAATCAGGGACGGTCTCTATAATAATTTTGATACGGCACCCTGTAATTGGTTACTTCAGTAAATTTTCAAGGCCTGACATATTTACCGAGTTGTTTTTCAAGTATATCCTGTTCAGCTTTTGAAAGAGCTGTAATCCCTATCGGGGGATATTTTGCAACGTTTTTTTTAACTTTCTGGTAGAGGATTAAAGACTTTTTCAGACCGAAAAATGATTTTTTAACATAAAATTTTGCAAGTGCGATTTTTGGTATTTCAATAGCCCTTTTTTTCCTTCCGAGGGGACGAATTGGATAATACCGCAGAATTATTCTGTCGGTATCATCGCTGAAATAGAAATAATTCAGATCAAGAAAAAAAACAAAAATGATAATGAACAGGTAAAGAGAAGCGGCAATCACTATCAGGTGAGATCTTTCGAGTCCATGAAAGGGTTTATTGAACCATTTTGATCCCAGGAAAAATATGATGGCTATGGCAAAGAAAATTGCCAGGATCATTTTCCACAGGTATACCCTGATGGTTGTTTTTTTATTATCAAACTTCATATTAAGATCATTTGATGCTTTTCCGTCTTTTCCTCTCCTGTATGATCATGTTCATCTCCCTGCCTGTTTGTCCGGCTATTGATGTATTTTCCTCTGTTCTTCTTATCAGGTAGGGCAGTACACTTTTAACGGGTCCATAAGGTAAATATTTTGCAGCATTATATCCCTGATGCGCAAGATTAAAAGTAATATGGTCGCTCATACCGTACAGCTGGGAAAAATAACACCTTGGATCATTTTTTGCCAGCCCATGTTTTTCCATTAGTTGCACCAGGTGGAGGCTACTTTTTTCATTATGGGTACCATTGAAGATGGATACACGGTCGATATTCTCAACTGCAAAAGTAAGTGCATGATCAAAATCCCTGTCAGTGCTTTCTTTGTCGGGGTGGATAGGTGATGGATAGCCAAGTTGTTCAGCCCGTTCCCGTTCCTTTTCCATATAGGCACCACGAACAAATTTAATGCCCAGGAAAAATTTTCTGGAGCGGGCTAATTCAAGGTCACGACGGAAAATATCCATCCTGTCACACCTGTACATCTGGTAAGTATTATATACAATCGCCTTCTCCCTGTTATATTCTTCCATCATTTCCATAACCACCTCATCGATGAATTTCTGGTAGCAGTAGTCTTCAGCATCAACCATGATAGGGACATTCAGATCGTATGCTTTTTTGCAGAGGGCATCAATCCTATTCCTGAAATTGTCCGCTTCTTTTTCCTGTTCCGTTGTTAAGGATTCACCGGCACTTTTTTTTTCAAGTATTTCACTGATTGCGAAAGCTGTTGGTTTGAACACCGTAAAAGGAATAAACTCATTTTTTGCAGCATTGTCAATCGTTCTCAATGTTTCATCCAGAGCGACCTGTATCTCAGCAGGATCCTCCTTTCCTTCAACGGAGTAATCGAGAATAGATTTAACGTTATACTGGCTGAGCCTTGCAACTGCTGGCAGACAGTCTTCAATGGTTTCACCCCCGCAGAAGTGTCTGTATATAGTAGGTTTAACGATCCATTTTATTGGGAAATGAATATTTATTGCCAGTCTGGATAATAAGCCGCCGAGCCTGACAAGTTTTTTGTTAGAGATTGCCCTGAAAAGCCAGTAGGCCTTATCCAGGTCCCTGTCAGATTTAATCCTGAAGGCTATTTCGGTACTTTCAAATGATACCATAGTGTGAATTCAATTAGGAACATTGTATGATATAGCCGGGGATATTGGTGTTTATTTCTTCACAGAGACGTACCACGGCGTTTCTCTGCAAAGAAAATGCCGTACAATAAATTATGAATCTTTTTATTACAACAGATTTATATCAAAGTAAAATGGTGAACAGAAAATAACCAATGATAAAGATCAATTCTGATGATTTTTAATACTTTTAACTGATAAACAATTATCCTGAAGCCGGATAACCAGATTTTGAACCTGTGGCACGAACATATTGTTAATTGATGGAATACAGCATTATTAAACCTGATCCCAGGCTGCAGGGCGAGATATCCTTGCCAGCTTCAAAGAGTATCAGCAATCGGTTACTGATTATACAGGCACTATCATCAAAGGAATTTCGTATCACGAATTTATCTGATAGTGATGACACACGTGTACTTGAAAATGCTTTACAAGGTGATGGAAAGATCATTGATATTGGACATGCAGGTACATCAATGAGGTTTTTGACAGCTTACCTTTCCATTACGGAGGGGGAGAGGGTATTAACCGGTTCAGAACGTATGAAAGATCGTCCCATTGGAGAACTTGTAGCTGCTTTGAGGGAACTGGGTGCTGATATCCGTTATCTTGAAAAAAATGGATATCCTCCTCTCATGATAAGGGGTAGAAAATTGAAAGGCGGCAGGCTGGTCATCGATAGCAGTCTTAGCAGCCAGTTCATCAGTGCCCTTCTGATGATTGCGCCGGTACTGGATGAGGGACTCCAACTAAGACTCACCGGGCATACCGTATCATCAGCCTATATCAATCTTACACTTAAGCTGATGGAATCTTTCGGGATCAGCTATCGTTGGAGTGGTGATCAGATAACCATCCGGGCACAGGAATACAGGCCATGCGATACAGCTGTTGAGGCCGATTGGAGTGCAGCATCCTACTGGTATGAAATGGCAGCACTGGCGGAAGAACCGGATCTTTTGATCAGGGGTTTATCATCCCGAAGTTTACAGGGGGATTCAGTATTATCTGAAATCTGCAAAGATTTTGGTATACATACGGAATACCTTCATCATGGTATAAAAATAACCGGCAGTTTCAGACCTGTGGCCAGGTATAACCATAATTTCAGCGATCATCCCGATCTGGTACAGACATTTACTGTACTGTGTTGTTTAAGGAATATCCCTTTTCGTTTCGCCGGCACGGAAACTTTGAGGGTAAAAGAGACGGACCGGATCATGGCACTGGCACAGGAACTGTCTAAATTTGACATCCGGATTCGTTCATCCGGTGATGGAAGAGGAATTGATTTTGATGGTAGGTCTCCACTAAAAGTTGGCCGGGTCAGCATAGATACTTACCAGGATCACAGAATGGCAATGTCTTTTGCCCCGGCTGCCATGCTGGGATATCGATTAGATATTCAGGATCCGGATGTAGTGAGTAAGTCCTATCCTGGTTACTGGGAAGATTTGCGGTCTGTTGGATTTGAAATAATATAAGGCAGATTATCTTTTTGTTTTAAAAAATTCTTTCATCAGCCCTGCACATTCCTTTTCCAGCACACCGGGGATAACTTTTGTGTCGGGATGGAGAATACCCTGGATTATTCTTGAAAATCCTGCTTTTGGATCAGCCGCACCATAGACAATTTTGGGAATCTGTGCCCAGCAGGTTGCACCTGCACACATAACGCATGGTTCTAATGTTACATAGAGGGTTGCTTCATTCAGGTATTTTGCTCCCAGGGAATTTGTTGCCGAAGTGATGGCGAGGATTTCAGCGTGCGCCGTAACATCATTCAACAGCTCTGTCATGTTATGAGCGCGGGCAATAATCCTGTTTTGTATAACAATCACAGCGCCAACAGGAACTTCATTTTCATTGGCAGCCATACGTGCTTCCCTGATAGCTTCTTGCATGAAGTATTCATCGGTAAATAATTTACTTAGCTTTGGTGACATTAGTTTTTTATTAATTTCGCAATTTAAAAATAAACTATCAGAAATATGTACAGAACACACACTTGTGGTGAATTAAGATCGGAACACCGGGGGAGCCGTGTTACTCTTGCCGGCTGGGTTCAGCGGTCAAGAGATCTTGGTGGGATGACTTTTGTTGATTTGCGTGATCGGTATGGGATCACGCAACTTGTATTCAATATGGATATCAACAGGGAATTATGCCAGCATGCGAGGAAGCTTAGCCGCGAATTTGTAATCCAGGTATCCGGGAAAGTTGCGGAAAGGAGCAATAAAAACCCTAAAATCCCAACCGGTGATATTGAAATACTGATTGAGGAACTGAATATACTCAATCCTGCGGTAATTCCTCCTTTTACCATTGAAGATGAGACGGATGGAGGAGATGATCTGCGGATGAAATACAGGTATCTTGATCTGAGAAGGCCTATCATGAAAAAGAATATTATGCTGAGGCACAGGATGGCGCAGGAGGTCAGGAAATATATGGATTCACAGGGATTTATTGAAGTTGAGACACCCGTTCTTATCAAGACAACACCTGAAGGTGCAAGGGATTTTGTGGTCCCGTCAAGGATGAACAGGGGGCAATTTTATGCCCTTCCCCAGTCTCCACAGACCTTCAAGCAATTGCTGATGGTAGCCGGGTATGACAGGTATTTCCAGATCGTGAAATGTTTCAGGGATGAGGATCTGAGAGCAGACAGGCAACCTGAATTTACCCAGATTGATTGTGAGATGGCTTTTGTCGAGCGGGATGACCTGCTTGATGCTTTTGAGGGATTAGCAAAACACTTATTTAAAACCATTCTTGGCGTGGAGGTTAATTACAGTTTCCCCAAGCTGCCATATGATGAAGCCATGGAGAATTATGGAACGGATAAGCCCGACCTTCGCTTTGATATGTTGATACATGATCTGACCACTCTCGCAAAAGGTAAGGGTTTCGGTATTTTTGATGAAGCGGAATACATTGGCGCCATATGTGCCGTTGGGTGTTCAGAATATTCGAGGAAAGAAGTGGATGCGATCACTGCATTTGTCATGAGGCCACAGATTGGAGGGAAAGGACTGATCTCCGTGAGAATAAACAGTGATGGTACCATTAAGTCATCTGTTGATAAATACTATCAGCAGGAAGATCTGCAATCATGGGTGGATATGGCTGGTGCGCGGCCCGGGGATCTGTTACTTCTGATGGCCGGTAACAGGCATGCTACATTAAAAGCTCTTGGTGAACTCAGGCTGGAGATGGGTAACCGTCTTGAATTACGTCCTGACGACCTGTACAAACCACTATGGGTAGTTGATTTTCCATTACTTGAATGGGACGAGGGAACCGGAAGATATTATGCGATGCATCATCCGTTCACCTCCCCCAAGCTGGATGATATGGATAAATTTGCCACCGACCCGGGAAAAGTTAAAGCCAATGCTTACGACCTGGTTATTAACGGTGTTGAGATTGGAGGAGGATCTGTGAGAATTCATGATGAAAATCTTCAGAAACTGATGTTTAAGAATCTCGGATTATCTGAACGTGAGGCAAAGGAAAAATTCGGATTCCTGATGAATGCTTTCCGTTATGGTGCTCCTCCTCATGGAGGTATCGCTTTCGGATTTGACAGGTGGGTAGCATTATTTGCTGGGCTTGATTCAATCAGGGATGTCATAGCATTTCCTAAAAATAATGCAGGCAGGGATGTCATGATCGATACACCATCAGCTATTTCAGAGGAACAGTTTGATGAGCTGGGGATCAGGTTAACCGATTGAATTATCGGATGGTAAAGGATGAATGCCCGGCTCCTATATTACCTTTCGGGTCCACACCCTCAAGCGAGATGTTAAAAACACCTGTCCTGTCGGAGCTGAAAAAAACTGCTTCAGCGTACCCGAGCGAATCGGTGACGATTGTTGGTGTCCAGAATAATGTTATCCGGTCATCCGGATAAAGGTAATCGAATTCTGTTCCATATTTTGGTGAATAAAATTCCTTTGGATTATAATATCCGAGCATTTTAAATTCGAGGATACCTTTTTTCATAAATCTGCCCCTTTTGGTATAAATTGCGATAACACCATTTGCCCCTCTTGATCCATAAATAGCTGTACTAGGCCCCTTTAATATTTCTATTCTTTCGATATCATATGGATTAACGGCCCCAACAGCTTCGACGTTTACTGGCACACCGTCGACGAGGTACAACGGTTCAGTACTTGCCATAAATGAATTGATGCCCCTGATCTGGATAGAATTACCTGTAACAGATACTCCCGGCACTCTTCCCTTAATGATTTCAAATACATTTGGATAGGTTGCCAGATTATCATCAACATAGATTACATTATCCGGTTCTCCGTGGATACCTTCAATCCTGGGATTATCCGGATCCGGTTGAGGTTCCTCATAAGGTCTGAAAGCATTTGTACCGGTAATAGCCATTTCCTTGGTGTAGCTTGTATAGAGTACACCTGATTCAGGAAATTCTGCCTCATCAATATGGATGATCAGATTTTTTCTGCCACTGGGCCTGGAGGCAGTGATTTCAACGTTCACGGTATCTTTATAATCAGGAAGATAAAAAACATACTTTCCTTTATCATTTGAGCGAGCATAATAAATGTCATTAAAGTTACTCTTGACAGTTAATGTTACAGGTATATTTTTAAGGGGAATATTAAAAAATTCCCTTGTTATTTTTCCCTGAACGGATAATCCCTTTTCGACCGGGTAATTAATTTCCAGAGGAATTTCTGCTATTACGTTATTCCAGACAAATCGCCTCCAGCCCTGTGTCATCATCAGCAGATCGAGAGCCTGCCGTGTCTCCGGCGTGTTCTTTTCAAAATAATAACCGGGATTCTGTATTCTTCCTTTCAAATCGGAGACAAGTAATAAATAACTTGAAATACCCGAATAAAAATCACCTGAAAAGTTATTCATTTCCCGATCCGATACAGCAAGTGAGAAATTCCCTTCAACAGGGTTATTATCTTTATCCCGGATAGTGATCTTCAGTGAGATTTTTTGACGTGTCCCATATATTTCTTTATCTGGTTCGATATCGACATTCAATAAATCGTTGTGATTGACAAATACAAGTCTTTCACACAGTGGTTGTGATCTGTTGTCAAAGAGGGTGAGATTTAGAATCCCTGTGGGGAATAAGTCTGCAGGGATTTTGATCTCAGCCTGTCCTGATTCCAGCCTTATGTTGCTGTGATAAAAGATATGCCCTCTGGTATGACCGATAAGAATTAATTCAGGGTCTGTGAAGGTGCTGTTGATTTTGACCAGAATCTCTTTATTACTTCTATTATTTACATCAAGAATATACCCTGAGGGAAGTGGTTCAGGGAGGTTGATTTTTTCTTTTCTGTTATTTTCCAGGTTAACCAGGGCATAATACTTTTCATTTACTTCAGGATTTATTCTAAATTCACCCATTCCCTGGTGATAGGTGTTAAATTCCGTAATCCGTTCTTCTTTTTTGTTAAAGATTTCACCATGGACTTCCACACCAAGTCCCAATTCGTTAATTGCCTTGAATGCTACCCGGCTTTCAATTCCATCAACGAGATACCCACCTTCCGGGAAAAACTGGATATCGGTTTTGCCTGATTTTCTGATACTTTTCTTTTTAAGCTTCTTATTAGCCAGCTTTTCATCCCTGTACAGTTGATCGGAAAAATCAGGATTCATCACACTGATCTGTCGACGGAAGAAAAAATCATCACCAAAATTTCTCATCCAGTTGCTGTATGCCCTGATCTCATACAGTCCTGTTGGGATACTATCGAATATTGTAAAATCACCATGGGCATAACCATTTTCCATTTTCAGTAAGCGGGTCATGGTAGTCTGACCAAAGGAATTCACGAATTCTACGATGAGCGTGTTGCAATGTGAACTGGGTATGTGTGTCGTTGCATCAAGGAAATAAACTGAGAACCAAATATTTTCACCGGCCTGATAGATCTGTTTATCGAAGTGCATATATACTTTCTGCTGCGGATATTGTTTATAGTATGTATTAAGTTTTTCAGGGATATCGGTGGCGGGTTTTACCGGTACTATTTTCACTTCCCGGAAGGAAACAAAAATAATTCCCAGGAGGATAATAATCCCCAAAACAATAAGCCGTATTTTTCTTTGAATCATATATGCCGAATCCGACTACAAAAATAGGATGATTGCTTGTCTTAACCAACAAAATTATCCCATTTTTACCAGTTTTTCCCAATATTCGAGAGCCCTTCTTGTATGAGGGATGACAATCGTCCCTCCCACCAAGATGGCAACGGCAAATATCTCCATCAATTCAGATGTTGCCAGGTTTTTTTCATGACATTTTTCAAGATGGTACTTCACACAATCATCGCATCTCAGGACCATTGAACAGGCCAATCCAATCATTTCCTTTGTTTTGGCATTCAACGCACCATCCAGATAAGTGTTGGTATCAAGGTTAAAGATACGCTTGATGGTCATGTTATCCTGAGCAAGGATCCTCTGGTTCATTTTTTCACGGTATTCCCTGAACTCATGAACTAAATTATTCATTTGGATAGGATTTTGAATTAAATAAATATAATATCAATTTTATAATTTTGCACCGGGATTTTAAATGGAATGATGAATGGAATGATGAATGGAATGATGAATGATGAATGAAGAAGGATGAAGAATGGGATAGTAAATCTAAATGAACCAATATTCCATCATTCCAATATTCCAGTCTTCCTACAGGGTAATAATTTATTTTTCAGCCGGATCAGTAATAGGGGCGAAATTAATAATCTGTTCATTTTAAATAAAGCGAAATATGTCAGGACACAGTAAATGGTCGACCATAAAAAGAAAGAAAGGGGCTACTGATGCCAGGAGATCAAAGATCTTTTCCAGGGTATCGAAAGAGATTAATATTGCTGTCAGGGAAGGGGGATCAGACCCGGATAATAATTCCAGGCTGCGGCTTGCGATTGCAAATGCAAGGGGCGTGAACATGCCAAAAGATAATATTGAAAGGGCAATCAACAGTGCGGATAAAAATGATTCTGATCTTCAAGAAGTTACATATGAAGGTTATGCGCCAAATGGCATTGCGCTGTTCATTGAATGTATGACGGATAATCATAACAGGACAATCAGTAATATAAGATCTATTTTTAACAGGCGGGGGGGCAGTCTTGGTATTTCCGGTTCAGTGGGGTATATGTTTGACAGAAAGGGTGTATTTACAATTTCAAAGGGTGATTTTGATTCCGAGGAATTTGAGCTTGAAATAATCGATGCGGGAGCAGAAGATATTGAAGAAGAAGGCGACATATATGTTATTACTACTTCTCTTGAGGATTTCGGGAAGGTACAGAAAAAGCTTGAAGAGATGAAAATAACGCCGGATACTGCAGAGCTTCAAAGGGTTCCAATGGAAACCAAAAAGCTTGAGAGCGGTGAGGCAATAAAAATATTACGTCTCATTGAGGAATTTGAAGAACTGGATGATATTCAGAATGTGTATCACAATTTGGAGATCACCGATGAACTGATGGTAACTTTGGAGGAGAAATAGTAACCGGTTTTAGAAGAAGGTTAAAGCTGAGGCTAAGGCTAAGGGGGAGTGGTGTTACGGGTATGGAGAGCTAGATACAGGTTTTCGGTAGCAGGTTTAATGAGAAAGCCAAGGCCCATACTTCTGTTAAAACTCAGGGAGGCAAGGATTTATGATTTAAGAAGTTATTCTGCTACCAAAATATGAATCTGTTATTTTTTTGATATATAACTCACGACTCACGATCTTCGATTTTCTTTTTATCGATGGTTCCTCTTAGGAGAAGGAAGCTGCCGAAGATCATAAGGGAGAGGACGAAAAAAATCCTGCCGACGGTAAAAACGAGACTATCCACATTGATCCAGCCATAGGTGGCGTAAAGCAGTCCACCGATTATTGCCATCCAGCCAATAAACCTGGGAAGATAACCTGTCCGGGCAATCAGCAGTCCGAGTATGACTGAGCTGACTCCTGCCAGGGTATAGGTAAGGAGCTGAAGATTGGTTTTGGTTATCAGGATGTACAGTGCCACAGGGATCAGCACCTGTGATTCATCCTCAGCGGTTTCAAGGAGTTCACGGATAAGATAGATAATACTGAATCCGGAACCTGCGTATAAAAGATAGGTAATACCTGTTGCAGAGATAAGAAAAGCGGCAATATAGGAAGAGGATCGTCCGTGTGGCAGGAATGTAATCAGGATAAAAGGACCGAGTATGATTATCAGGATGGAGTTTATGAACCATATGAATGTGTTAACATTTAACTTTTGAATATTTTCCTGGAGGAACAGCAGGTCATCGTGGATATTTGTTAATTCAGGTTCTATATCCATTTGTGTAAGGATTGCTGCAACCACGAAGAAGGAAATAATAATGGCGAGCATACCGGCAAGCCTTTCAACCTTCCTGTTAGCATTTTTTGTAAAAGAATTTTTCTTCGTCATTTCAGCATGATAGGGACACACAAATATTAAGAATCTGCAACTGGTTATTTACGCTGTTCACGCACAAACACCCTTGAATTGGAGCTAAACAAAAAGTCTGAAGATTCAATTATTACAGGAGCAGCAATGGTTTTTTCCTTATCGAGGGAGGTTGCCTTACCGGTTACCAGGATTCCAACTTTTCCTTTCAGATCGATATTTCCGGCATCATCCGGATAGATGATTTCACCGGCCTGAAGCCACAGTCGAAATTCTTTCTGTTGCCAGTCATTATAAGGTTGTTTGGTGCTCAGAAGATTCATAGCAAATCTTGTACAGGCAAATTTCCACAGGCGTTCTTCCAGGTCTTTAGAATCTTTCATGATTCCTTTCATTCTGGATGTGCTCATCCACAGGACTGTCACAGGTGATTCGGCGGTGACGGTGGCTGTTCTAGGCAGGCCTGTCAGCACAGCCATTTCTCCGATCACGCTTCCCGGTCCAAGAATATCCATTACTTTGTTGTGCACGGAAATTTTCACCTGGCCTCTGACAACTACGAAGAGGCCATCACCCGGTCCATTTTCTTTTACCAGTGTAGCATCAACAGCATATATCCTGTTCTGGAATTCATTCACCACCCTTTCAAATATTTTCTCATCCAGGCCGGCGAGCCAGGATATTTCACGTAACAGTTCAACGGGTTTTGGTAATTCCAGGGATGGTGGGGAATCCATCAACATTTTCATACGCTCTTCAATACCCGATACGATCTTATGTGCTTCTTCAGAGTCGATCCTTCCTTTATTCAAAAGCCTTTCGACCATTCTCTGTTCGTAATTCAGTACTGACCGGATTGCCTGGCGTGTGGCAATGGCATTATAGATCTCAGGATATGAATTTCTCAGGTTTCTGAGGAAGGTTAGGCCATGAATTTTATTTTCATTGATTTCTGCCTCGATAATGACAAGGTTTTCCGGATCGACTGATCCACTTTCTTCATCCTGGGCGATAGCCATGTTTTCAAGTAATTTGAGGTTTTCTTCCTGTGCATAGACGAATCCGCGTGCTGAATCGTAACTGACGGCCAGGCGTTCGAAGAAAAGGCGCTGCGAAAGACGTCGTATTACAGGTATTGCTTGAAGTTTACCAAGGATTTTTGGAGTTTTCCATTCCTGTTCGAGGTCCTTTCTTTTTGCAAGGGAGACCAGTCCCCCCTCATCCATGATTTCATTGATTGCATCAGATAATCTTCTCACAGCCATTGGCCCGAGCATTCCTTCACTAAACTGGTTCCAGTAAGAACTTTTTTCCCTTTCCAGTATCCTGCGTCTTGTTTCTGCAACTGTTGATTCCAGTTTCATTTCTTCCTCTGTCCCGCTTTCTACTTTTTCAGGCAAATATTTTTCTACAACATCCCAGTTTGCCCTGTTGAGGAAACGATCCTTTTTAAACTTATTAATTGAATTTTCGGTACTTGTACGAAGATAATTTTTAGACATCAGCATCATCAGTGCTTTAGCCGGGGCGACTTTGGTTAGACCCAATCCTTCAACCAGGAATTTTATCGTTGTTGCATTGATCAGCAGGGTTAAGGTTACCAGTCCGGCAGTAAGAAAAAGAAAATCATCCCTTACAGGGCCAGGTATACTTGCTTCTCCTGCAACGATAAGGGCAAGTGCCAGACCAATGGCCCCGCGGAGGGCACCATACCATAGTACCGTAGCATTTTTAGTTGTTAAACCATACCCGGATTTTCTCATCAGGGGGTACAGAAGGGCAATGACAATTACCCTTACAATGTGGATGCCGATATAGATGATAAATAAAGCCAGGACATCACGACCGGTAAATTGTGTCCTGTTAGCAATAACCACACCTACAATCAGAAAGATAAGAGTGTTGGCGATAAATGCGGCCAGCTCCCAGAATTCATGAAGGAAGTGTTCTACTTCAGGACTTATCCGCGTTCTTCCCACACTTGCCATAACCAATCCAAGTGCTACCAGGCCAAGAACACCTGATACATGAAAAAAATGTTCAGCAACAAAGAAAGTGAGATAGGCGGCGGCAATGATAACAGTAATTTCAATAAGGGCATCATTAAAAACTTTCCGGACCCATGAGATGGTTATCCAACCAAATACCAGGCCAACAAGTGTGCCACCGGCAGCTACCCGGATAAATTCAATAATCGGTGAAGTATCATTTCCACTGCCTGTTACGGCCAGAAGGAATACCATAAAAATCACGATTGCTGTTCCATCATTCAACAATGATTCCCCTTCAATGAGGGTTCCAAGTTTCTTACTCGCTCCAAGTTCTTTCAGCAGGGCAACAACAGCAACCGGATCAGTGGCACTTACCACAGTTCCGAACAGCAAAGCAAGCATCCATCCCCATTCCTGGAAACCAAAACCGATTCCTTTCAGCCCCATGATGATTGCCCCGGTAAGAAGAAGTGCCACAATAATTCCCGGAACAGCAAGAAGGGTGGCATTGGTGAAAATTTTCTTAAATGTATGAACATCCATAGCGAAGGCAGCCTCGAAAATCAGGGTAGGCAGGAAAACATATAATATCAGGTGGGGATCAATATTACCAGCCCAGGTAATGGACTCATTTAAAAAGCTAACATTCAGGCTGAATAGTCCAAAGTTCCATAATTCAAACCAGCCAAGTCTGTTGGCGGCACCAAGGCCCAGCCCAATAATAAGCAGGGAAACTGTAAAGGGAACAGGCAACTTTCTTAACCAGTGCCGTGTAGCAGCACCGATAATCAATGCGATAATCACAAACAATAATGGATACATATTACTTCCCTCATGCTCACCACCATGTTCTTCTTCAGCATGTTCTTCAGCTGCTGAACCCTGTTCAGCATGGGTTTCCTCAGACTCTATTTCACCAGGATGTTCTTCCACATCCCGGATCGTATGAGAATCAGGTAAATCTTCGGAAATAATATCTGAATCCTCATGATGTATCGTATCGCTCATTTGAAATACCGGCTGATCATTCATACTCTTGTTTGATGTTGAAGAGTAAGAAAAAGATGGTAATACAATCATGCATATGGAAAGACTGATAAAGGCAATAATCCTGTTCATTCTGTTTAAGTTTGAATTAGGCTGTCAGAAATAAATGTATTCACAATATTACAAAATAAAATATTTATTGATAAAGTTACTTGTTTAATGGGCGGATGCAACAATTAATAATGGATTTATGAGCTGACTGCCGGAGGAATACTGCCACCTGCCTAATCCTCTCAATGAAGCTGTATGATCAGTACGAATGCGAAACAGCTTAATATATCAACGATGCCTCTAAAGTCAGTTTCGTTCATAACAATGCAGATCAATTTTTTGATTAATTTTGCATCTGGATTGACAAAATATCTAAATGAAAGTATATATTCTGACATTTCTGTTGTTAACAGTTTGTGTTATTTCCGGATCTGCCCAACCTGGAAGTAATTTTACCAATCAGCCAGATATTTATCAAAGACTGTTTACCAACAGGACTGGAGCAGGTGATATTAAAATTGTACGGGACCAGAAGCTTGATGAAATATTTATGGAATACCTTGAGATAAACCGGCATCGAAACGGCATACCCTGTTACTGGATCAGGATTTATTCCGGGTCAGGCCATGATGCACGTGAAAGGGCATATCAGGCGAAGGCAAAATTCCTAAAGAAATATGAAGGGATAAAAGATAAAGTCCTGTATGATGATCCCAATTTCAAAGTATATGTCGGGGGATACAGGATAAAAAGTGATGCACTTAAGCTATTAAAACTGATTCAAAAGGATTTCCCGACATCCTTCATTGTGTATGATATTATTGACTTTCCAGATGTTCAGACACCAAATATAAGTAAAGATTGAATGAGTGACCGGATTAATCATGAGTGCGGGATTGCCCTTATCAGATTGTTACAACCCCTTGAATATTATCAATACAAGTATGGCAGCTGGAGATATGGCCTGAATAAGTTATACCTGTTGATGGAAAAACAGCATAACCGAGGTCAGGATGGTGCAGGAATTGCATGTATTAGTTTTGATATTCCTCCCGGTGAAAAATATCTTCACAGATACAGGTCTGCTAATGAGTCTGCATTAAATGATGTCTTCGGAAAAATATCTGCTGAAATCAGAAAAGTTGAGAGGAAATCACCGGAGCTTGTAAACAATCCAAATTGGGCAAAGGAAAACCTTTCCTTTGCCGGCGAGGTATACCTGGGCCATCTCCGGTATGGCACCTTTGGAAAGAACGGGGTTACCAATGTTCACCCGGTCTGGCGGCAGAATAACTGGCAATCCAGGAACCTCGTCATTGCAGGGAATTTCAATCTGACCAATGTTGATGAACTATTTCAAATATTAATCGAACTGGGGCAACACCCGAAAGATTTCTCTGATACTGTTACCATTCTTGAAAAGATTGGTCATTTTCTCGATCAGGAAAATCAAAGGTTATTCACGGAATTCAAGAATAAAGGTCACAGCAATCAGGAGATTTCTGAATTGATAGCCAGAGATCTTGATGTGGCCGGCATTCTCAGGGAATCGAGCAAGCGGTGGGACGGAGGATTTGTCATTGCAGGCCTGATTGGACATGGCGATGCATTTGTATACCGCGATCCTCATGGTATCAGGCCAGCTTATTACTACCAGGATGAGGAAGTGGTGGTTGTAACATCAGAAAGGCCTGTCATACAGACAGCTATGAATACCGATTATGAAAATATTAAAGAAGTTGAGCCAGGCCATGCATTGGTTATAAAAAGGGATGGAAGAGTGACTATGGACCAGGTACTGGGGCCATATGAGAAAAAAGCCTGCTCTTTTGAGAGGATTTATTTTTCAAGAGGGACCGACAGGGATATTTACCAGGAAAGGAAGAAACTTGGTGAGTTACTTACTGATGATATCCTGAAAGCTGTTGATTATGACCTGGACCATACAGTGTTTTCTTATATTCCCAATACGGCAGAATCGGCTTTTTATGGTATGATAGGGAGCATTGAAAGATATATGAATAAAGAGAAAGAAAAAATAATACTCGAAAGGGGGAAAGATCTTTCTGAAGATGAGATCAGGGAGATCGTCAACAAAAGACCGAGGGTTGAAAAAATTGCAGTAAAGGATATCAAACTCAGAACCTTTATCTCAAAGGATGAAGGCAGGGATGACCTGGTGGGACATGTTTATGACATTACTTATGGTACGATCAGGAAAAAAGTAGATAATCTTGTTGTTATAGATGATTCAATTGTACGGGGAACCACCTTAAGACAGAGTATTCTCAGGATACTGGACAGGCTGGAGCCGAAAAGGATTGTGATCGTATCTTCCTCTCCCCAGATACGTTATCCTGACTGTTACGGCATAGACATGGCAAAACTATCTGATTTCATCGCTTTTCAGGCTGCTATCAGTCTGCTGAAGGAAACCGGGCAGGAACAGATGATTAACAAAGTTTATAACAAAGCAAAGGAACAAATAGCTCTGCCGAAGGAAGAAGTCATTAATTACGTAAAGATGATTTATGAATCCTTCACCTATGAGCAGGTATCGGATAAAGTTGGTGAGTTGTTAAGATCAAAGAATATACGGGCAGAGGTCAGGATTGTTTACCAGACAGTTGAAAATCTGCACAGGGCATGTCCCAACCACAAAGGTGACTGGTACTTTACCGGTGATTATCCCACACCGGGAGGTAACAAAGTGGCCAACAGGTCATTCATAAATTATATTGAGGGCAGGAATGAGCGGGCGTATTAATCCGGACGGCGGACTGTATTGAATATCACAGGACTGCTCTATGAGATAATTATTTAAGCATGTTTATTGCCCATTCCAGTTGCTTATCCCTTCCGTCTGCCAGATCGTCTTTTGTTTGTTGAACCAGGATATCCGGGGCAACACCAATCCATTCCCAGGGTAAACCATCATAACGGCGAAAATCCGCCGTACCAACCAGAATTTTTTTCCCACCTGGGAGCTCATATTCAGCGGGAACTTCAACAGTTGATCCTGCAGAGGCTCCGGCTGTAGTATCCCCGACAACAGTAACCGTTGCTACCTGTTTCATTATTTCAGGGAAATAATCTCCTGAGCTGACACATACACCATTGATTATGACAACAACCGGATTAGTATATTGAAAAGGGCCCTGAGGCTCAAGAGGTGATTGCTTGATCCGTTCGCCAAGCAAATAATAATCAGGTTTTTCAAGTGGGGAAGTTATAAATCGGTGAACAACTGTTTCCACCTGATAGAATCCACCCCCGTTATTATGCCGGATATCCAGTATAAGCGCTTTTGTATTTCTGACATATTCAAGTGCTTCATAGAAAGGATCTTTAAAGTTTTCAATATTGAAGCTGCCAATATAAATATACCCGATGTTCCCGGGAATTACTTCATACTCAAAATTCCCTTCCCCATTGACTCTTAATTCCTTATCAAAATAGTTTCTGACAACAGAAGGATCGTAAGCATATTGATCTTTCACCCATCTTGGTGCCCGATAGGTCGCAATCATATTACCTCCGGTAGTTTTAATATGCACATGCATATCTTTTAATTCACCCAGCATATCAATCAGCACTGTATATATTTCATCACCTCTGGATTGCTCTGCCCTGGGTTTATAAACCATGTATATACTATCCCAGTTAATCTTTTTAAATTCAAGATAGGGATAAATGGTATTTACTCTATCCCAGGCTGCTTCAAAATCTTCTGCATTATTCTCTGATCCTGCCGGTTTGACGATCATATCTTCGCAGCCGGTCAATATAATGGCAGAGATCAATAATATCAGTATTTTTACATCTGCCATGATTAAAATGTATAGTTTAAAGAGATGATCAGGTTATTGCTGGATGCAATATATGGATCCCATTTATGAATGCGAACAAGATCAAATCTATATCTCAATGCAGCTGAAACTTTATTTACAAGGTAATAGCGCATGGAAAGGTCAAAATCAAATTTTGTTGCGGTAATAACAGAGAGTAAAGCAGGACCCGGTTCGTTCTCATACCTTCGTTCATCGTAGTCCTTCCCGGAAAACGAAAGCAAAGTTGACCGTATCAATCCTTCTATCCTGAGTTTTTTATTTACCGGGCAGATAAATTCAGCATTTATCGCTAAAGATCCAATAATACCAAATGTTTTTGGAGAAATGAATGTTCCCGGCTGTGCAAAATTGTAGTTAATATTATAAAAGAAAAATTGAGCTGAAGGTCCCACATAAGCATATACATTTCTGGAGAACAAGGGGAAATTTCCAACAGGATAAATAAAATCCTGATTAAAAGCGAATTGCATTACTTCTGCAGAGATCTTGTTATTTTTAATATTGCTTGAATTACGATACTCAAATTCTAACCGGAATGCGTTTTTGTTATGAAACCGTACCCATTCCAGATTAAGATAAGGTAAAGTACCTGAGTATTTTTCTTTTGATATATATTCATCCTTTACGGAAAATAACCCCTGGCCATATCCAACCAGAATACCTGATGGAAATACAGTTTTATGGTCCGTGGTCTCCTGCCCTGGCGATTCCCAAGCCAATAAAAACATGCAGGCGAAAATGATGATTACTGATTTTGTTTTCACGGTATTATAGTTTATGTGAATCTACATATAAGGTGGCTTGTAATATTCAAGTGATTGTATATTGTGACGCATACTGAAAGGTTTGACATATTTTTCCATGAAAAGCACTCCAAAACAGCCGATTAGTGGATCATACCCATATATAAACAGATTTTCCCGATTCTTACAAGACAGAGCTGTGGTATTAATAAATTCAGGATGAAAAGAAAATTTTGTCATGATTGATCCAAGAATGAATGTTTTATCATCCAATGAATAAAGACAACTTATTCTTTACGGGGTTGCAAGGGAATGCAGAAAAATGATCCGTGTTTAATCATTATCACTCTGGGGGATCGGGATCATAGCCCCTGATATGCCGTTCCACTTTCTGGGCATAGAGGTCATTAATGGTGATCATCATGGCTGTTTCCTCGACATTCCCGAAGTAAGGATTATTAACTGTCCCGAAAGTTTTCAGGGAAGGAGACAGGTTCATATATGCATTGATAAGGGGGGGAATATTTTCACCAAAAACCCGCACACTCTGTGAAAGGATCCTGTAATCCTCCATATAGGTTTCGCCGGTAAAGATCTTTTTCATTTCATCGACATCGATATCTGTCTGAAGGGGTTCTTTTGAAGTGACAAGATTTTCATTATCAGGAAAATGTTTTTCCAGGAAATAGAGTATGAGGTTCCTGGCACGCTTATTATAATTTTTATACATGGTCACCT
>LJUQ01000230.1 GCA_001304505.1 Bacteroides sp. SM23_62_1 | reverse complement strand
AAAATTAAAGATCTCAATCGCGCACAGATGCTGAAAGAAAGGGGTTACGTGGTATTGCCGGATCCCACAGATCCCAATATTATTGAGGCATTTGAGAGACATACGTTCCATGAATTCGAACGACATTCAAGGCTTGGTATCGTCGAAATGGAAAATTTCATTAAAAGGGTAGAAGAACTCAGGTCTGCAGGTGCAGAATATGTGTTTTTAAAAACAGGTGCATACCGGCCCAGTGATCTCGCTCTTGCAGTAAAATGTGCTTCTGAAGCAAAAATTGACCTGCTCACTGTAGATGCTGCTGGTGGGGGAACCGGAATGAGCCCATGGAGAATGATGAATGAATGGGGGGTGCCACCTGTCGAACTCTGGTCCCTTTTATATAATTATCTGGATAAACTGGCAAAAAAGGGCAAACATATCCCTGATGCAGCTCTTGCCAGTGGTATTACAATGGAAGATCAAATGTTTAAAGCATTGGCCCTTGGAGCCCCTTATGTCAAAATGGTTGGTATGGCCAGAGCACCTCTGGCAGCAGCTATGGTGGGTAAAAATATCGGTATCTGTATAGAAAATAATGATATACCGGTCTACGTCTCCCGCTTCGGGCGTACGATAAATGAGATTTTTGAAACTGCCCCAGAGCTGACTATTAAATACGGTGAAAAATTCAATAAAATCCCTGCTGGAGCCATCGGCCTTTATACATATATGAAAAGACTTCACCAGGGACTCCGGCAAATTATGTGCGGATCCAGAAAATTTGCACTTGAATACATTGCAAGGGATGATATCGCAGCCATAACCCGTGAAGCCAGTGACATTAGTGGTATCCCTTACATCATGGATTGTGATAAGGAAGAAGCCGAGAAGATTTTGGAATAATGGTTTATCGGTTTATTAGTCTATTGGTTTTATAGTAGGTGTAATCATTTCACCCCCCTCCATACCTCCCCCCTAAAAAGGGGAGGCCAGAAGGGGGTAACAGTTCCCCCTTCCACTTCAGGGGAAGGGGCCAGGGGATGGGGTGAAGTTAGAACCACAATTGCATGATTCCTATCATTAATAAATGAAAAAGTAGCTGTGACACAGCTCCAAAAATCAATAATCGGGCATAGAAAAAAATAAATCTTCTTTATCTTCCATTTTGTCATGAAAAATCAAAAATCAACCCGCCGGACTTTTCTCCAGAATTCATCACTGGTGCTCCTTGGTGCAGGATTATCAGAAAAAAATCTGCTTATTCCTCAATCAGAAACTGATCGGCAGGATACACCAAAAATAAAAGAATACCGCAGGCTCGGGAGGACAGGTGCAATGGTATCCGATATCGGATCCGGTATTCCATACAACGAGACTGTACTGAAAGCCGTGCTGAATGCAGGTGTTAATTTTATCGAGACATCCGAAAGTTATAGCAATGGCCGGAATGAGACCATGATCGGGAATGTGATTAAAAACTTCGAAAGAGAAAAACTTTTTATAGCAACCAAAGCAAATCCTGAATACAGAATATTTAAATCAGCAGATGATATTATTCGTAGGACAGAGGAAAGTCTTGGAAGATTACAAACCGATTATATCGATCTGTATATGATCCATCAGGCTCAGAACCTGGTAGCTGTAAAAAATGATTATTTCCACAGGGCTTGTGATACGCTTAAAAAAAATGGCAAGATAAGGTTTACGGGACTATCCTGCCATGGAACCTCCTGGTATGAAGAACCCAAAGAAAGCCTTGAAGATATTCTGATGGCAGCAGTTGAAGATACACGGTTTGATGTCCTGCTCATTCCTTATAACTTCCTGTCTCCTGAAATGGGTGAACGGGTTCTGAATGCCTGTAAGGAAAAAGATATTGGTACGATGATCATGAAATCAAATCCTGTTGAGGCACTGGAATACTATGATAATATTGTTCGGCGCGGAGAAGAACTTGGACATACGGATCAAAAAGATTACGATAAACTGAAATCCCTGATGGAAAATGCAGGAAGGTTCTTTGAATTATATAATATGACAGATATCGAACAGATAAAAGATGGAGCCATCCAGTTTATTCTGACAAATAAAAACGTGGGAACAATCTGTTGCCGGTTCAGGAATTTCTCAGATATTGAAAAATATGTAAAACTTTCTGGAACAACAATTAATGACCGGATTGCAAAAATATTATTCGATTTCAAGGAATACCTTGGTTTTCTGAATTGCCGCATCGGATGTAATATATGTGAACAGGCATGTCCTCATCGAATCCCGGTTAATACTATCATGAGATATAATTATTATTTTCAGTCACAAAAAATGGAAAAGGAAGCCATGCAGTATTATCACCAATTAAAATCAGCTAAACCTGGTTTGTGTAACCACTGTGAAGGATGCTGTGAAATGGCCTGTCCCTATGGCGTTGCCACACAGTCATTACTCACTATTGCGCATGAGAATCTGAGTTTTAATGACCCTTTCCTTACCTGATTTTTATTCAGTACTTACCGGGATTGATTCAATCAAACCAAAATATTCTAATCTTTGTAAAAAATTATTTCATTCACTCCTTCTATGCAAAAGAAAGATAATGGTTCTGTAAAGACGGATTCGAAGATCAAGGACCTTTATTATTATTATAAAGAGAAAGGTTTATACAGATACGTAGGCTGGAACATATTAAAAATCATATTTTTTTATGCATTATTTGTTCTGCTAATTTATTTGATCGGGAAATACCTGCTTGATTTCAATCATATCTTCCAATACTTTCTTGACAGACTCAGTGATAGATTTGTTCTCATTTTATTTTTTGTTTCGGAATCATTTCTTGGCCTAGTCCCTGTTGATCTGTTTGTGATATGGACCCTGAAATTTGAATCACCGGCCATTTACCTGGCCATCCTGGGTATTCTTTCGTATACCGGCGGTATAATCTCCTATTATATAGGACTCTGGATCGCAAAGAGGCCCAAAATTAAGTCCTATACAGAGCGACGATTAAAAAATTATATCGAATTTGTCCGGAAATGGGGTGGAGCATTTATTATCATCGCTGCATTATTCCCTTTTACCCCTTTTTCAATGGTTGTAATTGCACTGACCTTATTGCATTATCCGTTCAAACCTTTCCTGCTTTTTGCCCTAACACGGCTGGTAAGGTTTGTAATCCAGGGAGTGCTGTTCTTTAATGTGCTGAATATAGATGCTTGGATTTTCTAAGTTTTTCCCTCAGCCGATAACTTTGAGTCATCGGCCGAGTAATTATATATCAATAAAATGTTTTTTTTGACAGATTTTAAAATAGGCTTCTGGAACGCCTGGATATTCATGAGTGCTTTCCTGATCCAGATGCTTGTGATTTTCTTTGTTGACAAACGTGTGCGGGAAAGAAGCCATATTTCTTTTAAGCTAAGAAGAAACAGGCTTGAGAGATATGCCAGTATCCTGGGTAATATCATATGGTTTTTAGCCCTGGCTTATTCTGTTTTTTTACCACTGCGAACCGGTACCATATGGTTTTATACCGGCCTTGTTGTTTTTATGACAGGCCTATCGTTACTTACGTTTGCCACATATAACTTCATTGCAACACCTGTGGATCAGCTGATAACAAAAGGCGTATATAGTATTTCCCGGCATCCAATGTACCTGGCAACTTTTTTAATCTGTGCCGGCGCCGGGTTCGCTTCCGGATCATTATTATTTGTTTCACTCAGCATAATAATGTCATTTTGTTTTTATCAGGAGGCAGTTATCGAAGAAAGGTATTGCCTTGACAGGTATGGCAGTGCCTACCGGGAGTATCAAAAGAAAACTTCCAGATTCATTGGCATCCCGCAGAAACATCCAGGGTGAAAAACTACCAGGATGGAATCTTCGTAAAACCATCATGGAGTGTCATCATAAACTGGAAATGTATATGTTTCCATTTTATCAAATGAATATAATGGAAACGGATCATTAAAAAATAAAGTATGCCGTTGAAATAACTGATTTTTGTTTTTCTTATATCCAACTCGTTTTAACTAATGGTTATATTTACATATTATATCTTATTTGCTGCATGAAACAATCCAGAGCTTTCATATTGTTCCTGATCATATGCATAATTTTTAATTCCTGTAGCAAGGATGATGATAACCCGGATATTACTAAAAGTGTTGTCATTAATGAACTCATGGCCATCAATTCTTATACGGCGGCCGATCAGGATGGCGAGTATGATGATTGGATAGAACTTTATAATTTATCGTCAAATGAAATTAATCTGGAAGGATATTACCTTTCTGACAGTAAAAAGAACCGGACTAAATGGAAATTTCCTCCTGGAACGAGCATTGCTGGGAAAGGTTATCTCATTATTTGGGCAGACAGTGATACTACACAGGCCGGCCTGCATACGAATTATAAGCTTTCTTCTCTGGGAGAAAATGTGCTTTTACTGTCGCCCGACCTTGAAATTATTGACCATGTAGAGTATGGGGCCCAGGCAAATGAGCTGGCTTATGCCAGGGTGCCCAATGGTACAGGATCATTTGTCTGGAGATATGCTACTTTTAATGCCAGCAACGATTAATTTAATACAGGCAAGACTAAACTAAAAGGCTGATATAAAACATTTAAAAATAGAATTACATGCTTCAATCTAATTAAACCAGTAAGACAGCTTCACAACCAATCCTCTGTTTTTTGTCCGGAAGTTTCCCGGATAGGCATTTTCCGTATACACAATGTACAGGTCTGAAACTGGTGCAAAACGCCACTGAAACCTCATGTTCACATTCAGGTTATCAATCTGTTTGTTGTACTGGACAAACGTGGTGAGAAAAAGTTTTTCTGTGAACGTTATATCCAGTCGTGGACCAATTAATATAAGATCAATGCTGTTATATGGTTCGGGCAGTGATATCCTGTTAAATTCTGTTGCAAGTGCCAGACTGCCATACGGCTGGACGCGATAGGCCGCCTCACCTTCAAGGCTCAATCGTGTACCATTATAAAAACCCCCATAACGGACACTCAGGTCATAAGTTAATAATCGCCTGCTATCAGAAATATATTGTGCTGAAAATTCAACCGTTGAAAATTCACTACCGGCAGGTATTTTTTCTCCCCCTGTGTTTGTCGGATCAAAAGGCCACAGCAGTTTAACATATCCGAACTCAATATCTGTGGAGAATCTGCTCCTGTTCAACCATTCCACACCATAACCGATCTGCACCTCACGGTCTGTTAATTCAAAATCCGGATCAAGAAAAAATTCTGCTCCACCCTGGGGGCCATGATTGGCAATACGTTGTGATACCGGGTAAAACTTATAGGCTACAGTAGCATTACTCTGATATATTCCCTTCCGTCTTATGTAGCCAACCTCAGCCTCGTAGTCAGCACCAACCATAGCCTGACTCAGGGAAGCCCTGAATGTTTGGGTGTTGTATACCAGGCTTCCTGATAATGCAGCTGAACTTCCTTTCATGCCAGGATAAAATGACTGATGATAAAAAAATTTGCCTGTCCATTTATTATCAGCAGTAGCGAGATTGAAATCAAGGCCGGCTACCCGGTTATAGGAATATTCATCGTTACTACTGACAGCAGTATCATCGGGTGTTATTACGACCTGTTTATTGACCATGAAAGCGGTGATGTTAGAGCGACTGAACAGCTGACGCTGAATGGCTGCAACTCCATAGTTGTTAGCAGTAATGCTGTCTTTGAGACCGGTCTGCATGTCCATCAGTCCAATCCGCCATTTTTCTGTTATCTTCCCGCTGAGCCTTGCACCTCCCAGCACCGGGCTGTCGAGCCCGATACGCCTGGAAAAAAATGGACGCATATTCACGGCACCCAGGCTTGCAAAGATATCGCTGTTTTCAAGAAAGAATTGTCTTTTCTCCGGGAAAAACAATTCGAACCGGTCAAGATTGGTCACCTGCCGGTCAACCTCAACCTGGGAAAAATCAGGATTAAGAGTCAGATCAAGATTCATGGATGTTGATAGGATAACCTTGGCATCCAACCCTGCCGAACCATCCCAGTTTGTTTCACGATCCACTTCCTTATCCTGCGATACTTTCCCTGATATATATGGGATCAAGGAAAAACGGATACCGGATGTAGGCAATGGCCTATCCCACATCAGACTACCTGTAAAAGCCAGGTTGGCTGTTGGGAACTGGCGTGGCATAGGGGCCCAGCTTGACTTTTCACTGGCCTTCAGGTCCAGCCTGCTGAAATTGATCCCCCATTCCGCAACCCCACTCTTATAACGGATACTTCGGAATGGAATATAAAATTCTGCCTCCCACCGGTCGGGATAGTTCTTTACTGCTGACTTCCATTTTGTATCCCATTCGAGTTGAACAAAACCTCCCTCACCATGAATACCATCCCATTGTGCCCCTGCAGCTGATACACCAAAAGCAAATCCATTTGTATAATCATTGTATGTATCAATGAAAACAATAAAATTGTCATTAACCTGAAAACTCCAATCCCTTCTTAATGACTGAACCGGTCTTCTCCCCGGCAGGGTATCATGACAAATAATCCCCATGTATACACCACCTTCATCATAAGTCAGCATTGCCTCACTTGCAGCATGTGCATATCCGGTATCAATAGGTAGAACACGCTGAAAATTACGGGCCCTTTCAGCTGTTGCCCATACTTCTTCTTCCAGGATCCCATCTATTGATATTTTTTCATTCGTCTGGTTAATATGAATTCTGTATTTATTCCTGTTAATTCCCTTTTCCTGAGCTGAAACATGAAATTGGGAAATAATGAACAAAATAAGAATCAATTGAAAACTGCGAAATTTCATGGAATGAACTTTACTTGATAATATCATAAAAAGTTCTAAAGATAGATTTTTAAAGTAACTTAATAACTCTTTAATATCAAAGAAGAATTATAGAAGCCAGGTCAAAAGTTAGATATCAATGGTTTTGTGAGGCTGTATTAAAGGTTATTAATTGTCTTTTCATCCTTTGTGTAACTTTATGTTGCACTTTGTGATCCTTTGTGGTTTAATTATTTATAATAACCACAAAGGTTTACTTAAAGGATCACAAAGGACTTTTGATACAGCCCCATTCAATTCGATAACTTTGGGGACACGAGCCCAGCCGGGATATTAATCCATTATTTCATCATTCCAATAGTCCCGGATGATGATGCCAGATCGCATGGTACGTTAGCTATGCTGCAGGAGCATGGCAATGAAATCTTCATAGTTATTTTGACTTCCGGAAATGTAGGCACCCAGGATCCTGATATTTCAATGACTGATCTGGCAAGGATCAGGAAACAGGAGGAGATCGATGCACTGGCTGAAATTGGTATTCCTGCCGATCATTATTTTAACCTTGGTTATAATGATGGGATGCTTGAATTACAGGATCAGGAAGAAGTAATGTCGAGGATTGTCAGATTAATACGCCAGCATAAGCCCGATGTTGTGATGGCATTTGATCCGGGAAAAGGGAAAATGCGCTGGCATAAAGCCGATCACAGGGCCGCATGTTGGCTTGCGGTGGACGCCTGCCGTGCAGCCATGTGGCCATTGCTATATGAGGGACAGATCATCCACGAAAATCTTAAACAGCACCAGGTCTCCGAATATCTTCTTTTTGATAGTTTCCAGGAAGATTATAACACCGAAGTTGATATTACACCCTACTTTGAAAAGAAAATTAATGCGAGCCTGAAGTATATCAGTCAGTGGAGCACCGGCTGGACTAAATATGCCGGCCCAAAGCTGTCAAAAGAAGAAGAAGATCAATTGAGAGAACGTTTCAAAAACAGGGTAACTACCAAAAATGGCAAGTACTATGAAGAGTTCAGGTATTATAAAGGATCACCAGATGGAATTGGAAGGTGATAACTTTTGTACCTACCTTGAATGGTATTTAAATTTATCCTGTACTAACGTGTAAAAACCAATCTGTATTGGTTATTTCAATGGTTGTTATGAGGGTATCTCAAAACCAGTTTTTCACACAAAGTACGCAAAGAAAAGCATCGAGTACGCAAAATTCAAATATTTATTAATCAGCATTTCCCGATCTTTGCGATAACTTTGTGATCTCCGCGTGAAGCTTTCTATTATAGTTTTGAGATAACCTCATTCAATATATCAATATAATTATGAGAACAAACCTGAAATAATAGATGGAATTAATCTAATTTGATCATACCGTTCTGATGAAACGACCAGGTAAAAACAAAATTGGATCTTTTAAATTAACGTACAGAAGAATCATCAAGTCAACCACCTTGTGGGTAAATATCGTAATCATCTTTCTCCTGGTAGGATGTTCACGGATAAAAATGACCGGCATTCCGACTAATTATCTTCAGAACAGATCACCTCTTTTAGCTAAATCTTATCTTGAACTGCCTCTTGGAAGTATTCACCCGGAAGCATGGTTGCTTGAACAACTGAAAATGATGAAAAACGGACTTACCGGTCATCTTGATGAAGCGTATGAGACGGTAGTAGGATCAAGGAATGGATGGCTCGGCGGGGATGGGGATGGCTGGGAACGTGGACCTTACTGGCTTGATGGCCTTGTCCCCCTGGCCTATATCCTCGATGACCAGGAACTTATCAAAAAAGTCAGGCCATGGATTGAATGGAGCCTTGACAACCAGGCCGAAAATGGGTATTTTGGCCCGGTTCCCTTTGAAGAAGAACCAGTCCTGGAGCCCGGGATCCAGAAAACACCTCGCCGTGACTGGTGGCCCAAAATGGTTATGCTTAAAGTATTACAACAGTATTATAGTGCTACCGGTGATGAAAGGGTGGTTAGCCTGATGACGGAATATTTTCGTTATCAGCTGGAACGCCTTCCCGAAACACCCCTGGACAATTGGTCTTTCTGGGCAAACAGGCGGGCCGGTGACAACCTTATGATGGTCTACTGGTTATATAATATTACAGGGGAGGATTTCCTCCTTGACCTCGCCCGTCTGATACATGAACAGACATACCCATGGACAAAAATATTCATGAATGAAAAGTGTTACGAGGGTCCTGCATTAACACATCTGTATCCTTATAATGTGTCCAATAAATATCCTTATGACACATTGCTGATCACCAGGTTGTGTGTAAAACAACTGCAGAGCTTCCATTGTGTGAACCTTGCCCAGGGTATCAAAGAACCTGTAATTTTTTTCCAGCAGGATCCGGATCCTGTCTATATCACATCTGTAGAAAAAGCATTTAAGAAAATCAAAGCATTTCACGGTCAGCCGCAGGGTATGTATGGAGGTGACGAGCCGATGCATGGTAACAATCCTACACAGGGTATTGAATTATGTTCCGTGGTTGAACTAATGTATTCCCTGGAAAATATGTTAACCATTACCGGCGATATACAGTTTGCTGATCATCTCGAGAAAATCGTATATAATGCCCTGCCTGCCCAGGTAAAACAGGATTTCTCATCGCGACAATATTTTCAGAGTGCCAACCAGGTAATGCTCACACGACACAGACATAATTTTTATGAAGAGGATTATCATGGCGGAACAGATCTTTGTTTTGGTTTGCTTACAGGATATCCCTGCTGTACATGTAATATGCACCAGGGATGGCCAAAATATGTTCAGAATCTCTTCTATGGTACTCCTGACAATGGTATTGCAGCCATGATGTATGCTCCATGTTCCGTGAGTATGCTGGTTTCAGACAGCATCCCGATCAATGTCTTGGAAGAAACAAATTACCCTTTTGATGAAAATATCCGTTTTACAATTTCTTGTCCCGAAAGGACAAAATTTGCTTTCCATCTCCGTGTGCCATCATGGTGTCTGAATGCTGAGATCGGATTAAATGATGAGGCTTTCCTGCCACTGGAAAGTGGTACAATATGTGTCATCGACCGCAGATGGAATAATGGTGACCGGATTGAACTTATTCTACCGATGGAAATCAGTTTCAGCAGATGGGTGGAAAACTCGGTTGCTGTGGAAAGAGGCCCCCTGGTCTATTCCCTTAAGATCAGGGAGAAGTGGATTCCCAGGGACGATGGTGACCGGTTCGGTCCATATGAGGAAGTG
>LJUQ01000041.1 GCA_001304505.1 Bacteroides sp. SM23_62_1 | reverse complement strand
AAATCTTCCCCGGCAAGGAGCCTGTCGCGTATCTGTATAGTCTTGTTGTATGCTTTCAGGGTATCATCCGGCGAGGCATACTCGTCACAACGGATCAGGATATGGCTGGTGTGTATATCATATTGAGCCCTTTTAAAAGCTTCTTCAACAAGTACCTGAACCTCCTCTTTATCACTTAAGTATGGCTTTGCCAGCTGTTTTTTATAGCCATTAAATTCACGTAAAAATGATTCCGTCGTATCAAGACCCAGTTCCTCTGCTTCGATAACTTTGAGTTTGAAATTGATAAAAAGTTCAAGATATTCTTCAACAGATTGTTGTTCAACTGATGGATTACTGTTGTTTTTGTGATATATACGTTCAAATTCTTCCAATGTGATATTTCGGTTGTGGATTGTCATGAGGATTTCATCCTGGTCGTCCTGTGATTGTCCCAAAAGGGGAAAAACGGTTAGAAATGTAATCAGGATTTTTTTAATCATGATTTGAGATTTTAATTCTTTAATAACGTATAAGAATGGATATTATTACCGGCTGTAATTTGGGGCTTCACGTGTGATTGTAACATCATGTGGATGACTTTCAATAACACCCGAGCTTGTTACCCTGATAAATTTTGCTTCCTGAAGTCTGGCGATATTTTCTGCACCACAATATCCCATACCTGCTCTCAGGCCACCAATCATCTGGTAGATTACTTCCGACATGTTGCCTTTGAAGGGCACCCTGGCAGTAATTCCTTCGGGAACCAGTTTTTCGATATCATTTTCCATATCCTGGAAGTACCTGTCTTTTGATCCCTGCTGCATGGCTTCAATAGATCCCATCCCACGGTAAGATTTATATTTTCTTCCGTTGTAAATGATTGTTTCACCGGGAGATTCTTCAACTCCTGCGAACATGGTACCGGTCATAATGGAATAGGCGCCGGCAGCGATTGCTTTGGTGATATCTCCCGAATAGCGAATACCGCCATCGGCAATAACAGGAATTCCGCTACCTTTGATGGCACTGGCAACATCGAAGATGGCTGTTAATTGTGGTATTCCAACTCCTGCGATAACCCTTGTTGTACAGATTGAACCGGGGCCAATACCCACCTTTACTGCATCTGCACCAGCCTTGACCATATCTTTGGCTGCATCAGCCGTTCCAATATTCCCGGCTACAATGTCAACATCCGGAAATTCCTTCTTGGCCCTTTTCAGCATGTCCAGAACACTTTTTGTATGACCATGGGCTGTATCAATCACAATAGCATCAACATCTGCTTCCACAAGTGCAGCAACCCTGTCAAGTCCATCTGTTGCAACACCCACTCCGGCGGCTACGCGGAGTCTCCCCTGGGGATCTTTGCAGGAATTAGGCCTGTCTTTTGATTTGGTGATATCTTTATAGGTGATAAGGCCAATCAGGCGGTCCTCTCCGTCAACGACCGGCAGTTTCTCTATCTTATGTTCCTGTAAAATCTCCGCTGCCTTGACCAGGTCAGTTTTCTGAGTTGTGGTAATGATGCGTTCGGTAGTCATCACTTCTCTGACCGGCCTGTTCATTGCTGTCTCAAACCGCAGGTCACGGTTGGTGACAATCCCTATTAATTTCTTATCGCTATTGACAACCGGAATGCCTCCGATTTTATATTCCTGCATCAGGTTTAGTGCTTCAGCAATGGTGCCATCTTCTTGAATAGTAATCGGATCAAGAATCATAATATTTTCAGCCCTTTTAACTTTTCTAACCTGTTTGGCCTGTTCATCAATATTCATATTCTTATGGATCACGCCGATCCCTCCCTCCCTGGCAATAGCTATGGCAAGGTCAGCCTCTGTTACGGTATCCATTGCTGCAGAGACAATCGGGATATTCATCACAATATTCCTGGAAAACATTGTTTTTAAATCAACATCCCGTGGTAATACTTCAGAATAGGAGGGCAAAAGAAGGACATCATCGAATGTGAGTCCTTCAGATATAATTTTCTGATCCTCAAAAGTCATGGCTCATAATTTTTGGTTAGTCTAAAATTGTGCGAAAATACAAAAAAATGTCGATATTGTGTCAATGGATTCGATCCGAAAATCCATTGATACAACATGAATATTTATCAGCAAATACTCGGCAAATACTGGGGTTATAAAGAATTTCGACCGTTACAGGATGAGATCATCAAATCCATCGCTGCAGGCCGGGATACGCTGGGATTGATGCCAACCGGTGGCGGTAAATCCATCACATTTCAGGTTCCGGCACTGGCGAAGGAGGGGATATGCCTGGTTATCACCCCCTTAATTGCTCTTATGAAAGATCAGGTTGATAAACTGAATCAACGTGATATCAGGGCTATTGCTGTCCATTCTGGTATGTCCCGCGATGAGATTGATGTTACCCTGGACAATGCCATCTATGGAAATTATAAATTCCTCTATATTTCACCTGAAAGAATCGGAACCGAGATTTTCAGGGTCAGACTGGAAAAGATGAATGTGGACCTGATTGCCGTGGATGAAGCACATTGTATCTCCCAATGGGGATATGATTTCCGTCCTTCTTATTTGCGAATTGTTGAATTACGTGAATATCTCCCGGAGGTTCCCTTACTTGCACTTACAGCAACAGCTACTCCGGAGGTGGTGGAAGATATTCAGGATAAATTGAAATTCAGACAGAAAAATGTACTCAGGATTACCTTTGAGAGGAAAAACCTCGTATACAATGTCAGAACAACAGAAAACAAACAAAAATATTGCCTGCGGATGGCGGGACAGCTCAAGGGTAGCGGTATTATATATGTGCGAAGCCGTAAAAACACAAGAGAATTAGCCCTTTATCTTCAGCAGAACGGTATCTCATGTGACTATTATCATGCCGGACTGACCCACCCGGTCAGAAACAGGAAACATCATGAATGGATGACCGGCAGGATCAGAATCATGATCGCAACAAATGCCTTTGGTATGGGCATCGATAAAGCAGATGTCCGTTTTGTGATTCATTATGATCTTCCTGATTCCCTTGAGGAGTACTTCCAGGAGGCAGGCCGTGCTGGAAGGGATAATAAAATTGCGCATGCCATACTGCTGTTCAATGATGGAGATAAATCAAGAGCAGAAAAACGAATAGCTACAAACTTTCCAGAGCCTGATGTAATAAAACAAATATACAGGGCTCTTGGTAATTATTTCCAGTTACCCATCGGGGCAGGCAAAAACCAGGTTTTCGACTTTAACGTGGCCGAATTTGCATCACGATACAGTAAAAATATCCTGGTTATTTACAGCAGTCTTAAAATACTTCAGATGGCTGGCTACATTGAACTGACAGAAGAGATATTTAATCCACCAAAAATAAAGTTCCTGACAGGAAGAGATGAACTTTACAGGTTTCAGCTGGCAAATGAGGATTTTGATACCTTTATTAAATTATTGCTGCGAACATATACAGGGGTGTTTACGGAATACGTCACAATATATGAAGATTCCCTCGCCCGGAAAGCGGGTGTAGGGATAGAGGTGATTGTTGAATATCTTAAAAGGCTCAATAGTATGGGTATTATCCGGTATCTTCCGCAAAAAAGGACACCTGTGATTATATTTACCGAAGAAAGATTGGATGTTAAAGATCTGAGAATATCCAGGGAGCATTATAAAGACCGTAAAGACCGTTATATAAAAAGGATCCATGAAGTAATCCGGTATGCATCTGACGACAGGACATGCAGAAGTGTATACTTCCTGAAATATTTTGGTGAAAAGAAGGTAAATCGTTGTAATCAGTGTGATGTTTGCCTTCGTAAAGAAGAACTCAATCTCGATAAGTATGAATTCGAACAGATTGAGAATGAAATAAGTGACCTTCTTACCGGCAAATACATGTCGATGGAAGAACTGGCTAATTCAGTTACAGGGGGAGAAAATAAAGCACTCCACGTAATCAGGTGGCTGCTGGATAATGACAGGTTGATGCTGAATAAAGATCATACGCTGAAATTAAAAAGGGAAAAGCAAAAAAAAAGAAACAGTAAGACATAAAATTAAAGCCCACGACTTCATAGGCTGTGTGAAAAGGCTCTTTTTTTGTTTCGCGCAGATTCAGCAGATTTAAAACGAAATTTCGCAAAATTTAATGCGCTGATTTTAAATATCTGCGAAATCTGCGGCATAATCTGCGATTATCTGCGAGAAGCCTTTAAGAACTTTGCACACAACCTCCTCGGTCGTGGCAAATATTATTAATAACTGACTCCAAAGTGCTGGAATGGTATCGTAAATTTTATATTTTTCATGTTTCAATCTACCATCACCAAGGAAGAGATACGGCAGCTTCCGAGGAAAACCTTCGAAGGCATGATCACTGTTATCGACAATATTCCTTCTTTCGAAAAATATTTTCCGGTTATTCAGAAAGAAAAATTGTGGGGATTTGATACAGAGACCAGGCCAACTTTCAGAAAGGGTATAATGAACAAACCTGCAATGGTACAGTTTGCCAACCGGACACATGCATTTTTATTCAGGTTGAACCGGATAGGATTACCTGATCGAATGGCTGATATAATTGCAGATCCCGGGATAATCAAAGTAGGAGTGGCATTGCATGATGATTTAAATGACCTTGCTATGCATCGTGAAATAGTGCCTGATGGATTTATTGACCTGCAGAAATATGCCACCAAATTTGGAATTGAATCGAAAGGGCTAACCAAGCTGACAGCGATTGTGTTGAATTTCAGGATATCCAAATCACAACAAACATCAAACTGGGAAAACAACCTGTTATCACAGGCACAACTGGTTTATGCAGCGACTGACGCGTGGGTCTGTTATGAGATTTATAAGCGGCTCCGTAGTTTCGAGTCGTGAATCGTGAGTCGTGAATCGTGAGTCGTGAGTCATGAGTCGTGAGTCGTGAATCGTGAGTTGTGAGTTGTAGGTCTTGAGTGGGGTATCGTGAGTGGAATGCTTATTACTCAATCCTCTGTGCTCAACACTCAGAATTCAGCACTCAGAGCTTTAACTATTAACGATGGCTGAAAAAATACGTATTATTCTTAAATCGGGTAAAGATCAATCAATTCGACGGTTTCATCCCTGGGTATTTTCAGGAGCCATCAAGAAAATCCATGGATTTCCCTCGGAAGGTGACCTGGTTGAGGTCTATTCAAATAAAGACGAATTCCTTGGTGCAGGCCATTATGCGAATGGTTCGATTGCTGTGAGAATAATCTCATTTAAGCCGGTTGATAATGTACATAAAACCATTCAGCAAAATATTTCTGCAGCATATAAATGCAGGGAGGAGATCGGATTGACTGATCATCCTGAAATCAATGTATTCAGGATGGTTAACGGGGAGGGAGATGGCCTGCCGGGGCTTATCATCGATTATTATAATGGTACTGTTGTGACACAGTTCCATTCAACAGGTTTATTCAGGGAAATAGACGGAGTCGTTGAAAGCTTAAAAAATATCGTGGGTAAAAAATTAACAGGTGTTTATAATAAAAGTTCTTCGACGCTCACAGGGTTGGAAGGAACCAGGATCCTTGATGGATATCTTCTTGAAAGTGCCGGAGATAAAGAGGTCATCGAATATGGAAATACATTCATTATTGATTGGGAAGATGGACAGAAAACGGGCTTTTATATTGATCAGAGGGAGAACAGGAAATTGCTTGGAACGATGTCTGCCGGGAGATCTGTTTTAAACCTGTTCGGATATACAGGAGGTTTTTCTGTTTATGCACTCAGGGGAGGTGCAAAAGTTGTTCATACGGTCGACAGTTCATCAAGGGCTATTGAACATGCAAATCAGAATGTTCAAAAAAATATTGGACATAATGCGGAACATAAAACATTTGTTGAAGATGTTTCATCTTTTCTTCAAAATACAACAGATAAATATGATCTGATTATTGCGGATCCTCCCGCATTTGCGAAACACCAGCATGTTCTTGCCAATGCTCTCCAGGGATACAAAAGACTGAACACCAGGATTTTTGAAATCATTAATCCCGGAGGTATTGTTTATACTTTCAGTTGTTCCCAGGTTGTAAGCAGGGAAAACTTCAGGAAATCAGTCTTTGCGGCTGCTGCAAATGCCGGCCGTAAAGTTCGTATCCTGTACCAGCTCTCCCAGCCTCCCGACCATCCTGTCAGCATCTATCACCCGGAAGGGGAGTATTTAAAGGGTCTGGTGCTGTACGTTGAATAAACTATCAGAATGTGGGGCTATGTCACAACTTCAATTTAAGGCTTCACGCAGAGCACGCAAAGTTTTCGCAAAGACTGCAAAGTGTTGGTTAACAGACACGTATTCTTTGCATACTTCATGCTTTCTTGGCGATCATTGCGTGAAATATTAGTTGTGACATAGCCTCTTTTCTGTTTTATCCATCGTCGGGGGCTACTGGTTAAAACTACCGAGTTCTCCGGACAGGCGGCAGCACTCAGTATTCAGAACTCAGAACTCAGAACTCTTGTTTAGCCCAGGCTCAGCCTTCTTCATACAACCGGCAGCTATTCCTCAAAGGTTTTTCATCGACAATTGTATCCTTTTTCTTTCAACATCCACAGACAGGATCTTTACTTTAACGTGTTGATGGATCCTGACAACTTCTGAAGGATTGGATACATACCTGTCGGCCATCTGTGATATGTGGACCAGTCCGTCCTGTTTCACACCAATATCAACAAAAGCTCCGAAATTGGTAATATTCGTTACAATTCCCGGTACAATCATGCCTTCTTTCAGATCCTCGATTGAATGGATTTCTGCGGAAAATTCAAATACTCTGATGAACATTCTGGGGTCACGGCCCGGTTTTTCCAGTTCGGCCATGATATCTTTTAATGTTGGAAGGCCGGCTTTTTCAGTAACATATTGATCAAGTTTTATTTTCTTATGGAGATCAGGTTGATTTATTAAATCAGCGATGGAGCAATCCAGGTCACTGACCATTTTTTCTACAATATGATAGCTTTCAGGATGTACTGCACTGTTATCCAGCGGATGTTCACCATCTGTGATTCTCAGAAAACCCGCAGATAGTTCGAAAGCTCTTGCTCCCAGACGTGTTACATTCATCAATTCATGCCTGGAATGAAAGGAGCCATGCTGGTCACGATAGGTTATAATACTCTGTGCCAGTTGAGGGCCCAATCCGGAAACATATGTGAGCAGGTGGCTGCTGGCAGTATTCAGATGGACACCAACAAGGTTGACACAGCTTTCAACTTCCATATCCAGGCTTGTCTTTAATTTGTTCTGATCAACATCATGCTGATATTGCCCGACACCGATTGATTTGGGATCAATCTTCACGAGTTCAGCCAGTGGATCCATCAGCCTCCGCCCGATTGAAACTGCTCCACGAACAGTAACATCATACTCAGGAAATTCATCCCGCGCAACTTTGGATGTAGAATAGACTGACGCCCCACTTTCGTTCACAACAAAAACCTGGATATCATGGTCAAATCGAATCCTCTTGATAAAGCTTTCTGTTTCCCTGCTTGCGGTTCCATTGCCAATGGCAATGGCCTCAACATGGTAGGTGTTGACCAGGGATTTCATTTTCTTTGTGGCCAGAATCTTATCATTATGGGGTGGATTGGGATAGATCGTCTCATTGTGCAGCAATTGCCCTTCGCTGTCAAGACAGACTACTTTACATCCTGTCCGGAAGCCAGGATCAATTGCCAGTACTCTTTTTTGTCCCAGGGGAGGTGCAAGAAGCAGTTGCCTGAGATTATTCGCAAAAACCTTAATTGCTTCATCATCAGCCCTTTCTCTGGCAAGTTGCCTGAACTCAGATTCAATGGAGGGAAATATGAGCCGTTTATATGAATCTCTTACTGCCATGCTGACATGATCTGAGGATGGTTGTGCCTCTTTCACAAATATTTTCTCCAATATTTTGATCGCTTCGTCATCATCAGGCCCGATCCTGACTTTCAGGAAACCTTCTGATTCCCCCCGGAAGATAGCAAGGATCCGGTGTGAAGGACACCTTTTTAAGCTTTCATCGAAAGTATAGTAATCTTTATATTTGATTCCTTCATTTTCCTTTACTTTAATGATACGGGATGAAATTGCAGATTGCCTGAAAAACAACCTTCTGATATCATTCCGGGCATGTTTATCTTCACTGATCCATTCAGCAATTATATCCCTTGCACCCTGCAAAGCATCGTCATGAGTCGGCACCTTTTCTGAAATAAATTCTCCGGCTTTACGCCGGATATCTTCCTCTTTCTGCAGGATAATGATTTTTGCAAGCGGTTCAAGGCCATTATCCCTCGCCACTGATGCCCTTGTCTTTTTCTTTGGCCTGTAAGGTAAATAAAGATCCTCCAGTTCTGCAAGTGTACCGGCACTGTTGATCTGCTGTCTTAGCTCATCTGTCAGCTTACCCTGTTCTTCAATGCTCCGTAATACAGTATCCCGCCGCTTATCCATATCCAGTAATTTATTGTACTGGACCTGAATCTCTAGGATCTGTGTCTCATCCAGGCTGCCGGTAGCTTCTTTACGGTAACGGCTTATAAATGGAATTGTGGCACCTTCAGAGAGTAATTCAAGTGTGTTGGCTACTTTCCATACTTCTATATTAAGTTTCCCGGATATAAGCTGAAAATATTTACTATTTAATTCATTACCAGACATTTAAAATATAATTGTAAGATTATGTTACTGGTTCAAAGGTAGTGATTTAAAGATTTTGAGGCTAACTTACAACTTGCATTTCCCTGAGAAAAGGGGATATCATTTTTCAGGATCAGGGCATATTAAAATATTTCGGCTGGAAAAGTGACATCTGTTCTGCCAATGCTGGTATGAGATTGCCGGCTGGAAAAGTGATAAGCTTTCTACCAGAGCTGGCATGAATATCCCGGCTGGAAGGTGACAAATTTTCAACCAGCGCTGGCATGAATGTCCCGGCTGGAAGGTGACAAATTTTCTACCAGAGCTGGCATGAATGTCCCGGCTGGAAAGCCGGGCTCTACATGACATATCCCAACTTAACAAAAGGTTCGACTAAAAGTCGAACCACCATTGAAATAATTTATATGGTCGGCCGACTTTCAGTCGGCCATTATTTCATAATCAGCAACTTGTAGAGCCCGGCTTTCCAGCCGGGACATTCAAACCATCAGCGCTATTGTAATATCCGGCCATACAGCCGGGACATTCAAACCATCGTTGCTATTGTAATATCAGGCTTTCCTGCCCGGATAACAGTACTATAATTTTAATATACTAATACAGGTAAAATTATTTATAGAAAAAACTAAATTTGCAGTTACGATGGATGGAAAAAGGCTCACAAGGTCCAATAATCGCGTAATCGCCGGTGTCTGTGCCGGGATTGCCGAATGGCTGGGATGGGATATCGCCCTTGTAAGGATTTTATACCTTGTGTTATCCATTCTTAGTGCTGCCTTCCCCGGTATGCTGGTTTATATAATTCTATGGATTGTGATGCCACCACAGGATACTTATTACAACTAAGAATGTATTTAAAACAATCATTCGCTATAATTAGTATTCGGCGGTTAATTAGTAGTTAATTCAGTAGTTAATTTGGTAGTGTTTCAGTAGTTAATTCGGTAGTCATTAAGTTGTCATTATATACATTATAAGTGTTTTTAGAATCAAGGTCATCCTGAACTTGTTTCAGGATCTTCTTCTAAATTACCCAGTCATCCTGAAGAGCGAAGCCTTCCTTTAAGGAGGCAAGCGATTTCAGGATCTTCTTCATTCTAAGTTAAAGTATCTTTTATTCAATTGTTATTTAAACTACCATTTGTCTTTAGAATCATGTCATCCCGAGGGAACGAAGTGACCGGGGTACCTCGACGGATCTGATAAAACTTCTTTTGTGAACTGTATTTAACAATCTTCCGGATTTTCACTATGTTTGTATATCCGATTATAAATCACAAAACTATGGATACACAATTGATCCGGGTTGGCAGGTACATTCTGGTGATCCTGCTCGCAGACCTGGTAATTTCCTGTTCAAACCGTCAAACATCTGTTGACATGACACCGCCGATCGCAGATAAAAAACCAAAGGAATTAACTATTCATAATGATACCAGGATCGATGACTATTTCTGGTTAAAGGACAGAGATAATCCTGAAGTAATTGATTATCTGAAGGCTGAAAATGAATATACGGATGCCATCATGAAAGATACGGAAAAGCTCCAGGAAAAGCTTTATAATGAGATTATTGGCCGTATCAAGCAAACGGATGAATCCGTGCCTTACAGGAACAGGGGTTATTATTACTATACAAGGTTTGAAGAGGGAAAAGAATATCCCATTTTTTGCAGAAAAAAAGGGAGTATGGACGCAGAGGAGGAAGTCCTTTTAAATGTGAATGAGATGGCTGAGGATTATGATTACTTCCAGGTTGCCGGCTTTACCATAAGTCCGGATAATATGAAGATTGCCTACGGTGTTGATACTATCAGCAGAAGAAAGTATACAGTTTATTTTAAGGACCTTGCGACAGGTGAGATCTATCCTGATGCTATCCCGCTGACAACCGGCGGAGCTTTCTGGGCAAACGATAATAAGACTGTTTTTTATACACAAAAAGATGATGAGACGTTAAGACCTCAAAAGATTTTCCGTCATGTGCTTGGAACCCCCGTTGAATCTGACGTCCTGATATTTCATGAAGAGGATGAGACATACAGTACTTATGTTTATAAGACCAAATCGGAACAATATATGATGATTGTATCCTCCAGCACACTGTCTGATGAGTATAAATTTCTTAATGCAGATGATCCGATGGGGGAATTTACAGTCATGCAGCCACGTGAGAGGAACCTGGAATATTCCGTAGATCATTACAAAGACAAGTTTTACATTGTGACCAATTTGGAAGCTAAAAACTTCAGATTGATGGAGACACCGGTAAGTAATCCCGGAAAGGAAAACTGGAAGGAAGTAATCGCACACAGGGATGACGTTTACCTCGATGATATAGAAATTTTCGCAGAGTTCCTTGTTGTTGAGGAACGTAAAGATGGTCTTAATCAACTCAGGATCATAAGGTGGGATGATGGCACGGAGCATTATCTAGACTTTGGTGAAGAGGATTATGTTGCAAGCGCCTCTACCAATCCTGAATTTGAAAGTAAATGGTTACGGTATAATTACAGTTCTCTGACAACTCCCAGTTCTGTATATGATTACAATATGGAAACTCAGGAGAAGAAACTTCTCAAACAACAGGAGGTTGTCGGGGACTTTGATCCTTCCAATTACGAGGCGAAACGTTTGTATGCACCTGCAGGCGATGGTGTAAAAATACCGATATCACTTGTATACAGAAAGGGAACCAGCCTGGATGGGAGCAATCCGCTATTGTTATATGGTTACGGATCATACGGTCATACCATAGATCCATATTTTAACTCTGTACGGCTGAGTCTTCTGGATCGTGGATTTGTTTATGCAATTGCCCATATCCGTGGTAGCCAGATATATGGAAGACAGTGGTACGAGGATGGGAAATTGTATAAGAAGATGAATACATTCACCGATTTTAACGCATGTGCTGAATATCTTATTGAACTGAAGTATACCAATAAAGACAAGCTTTTTGCCCAGGGAGGGAGTGCAGGAGGATTACTGATGGGCGCCATTGTTAATCTTCGTCCTGATCTTTATAAGGGCATTATAGCAAATGTCCCGTTCGTTGATGTGGTGACCACCATGCTTGATGAGGATATCCCGCTGACAACAAGCGAATACGATGAATGGGGGAATCCTAACGAGAAAGGGTATTATGAATATATGCTGTCTTATTCTCCATATGATAATGTCGAAGCGAAAGACTATCCTGCCATGCTTGTCACCACCGGATTACATGATTCCCAGGTCCAGTACTGGGAACCCGCCAAATGGGTGGCTAAACTGAGGGATATGAAAACCGATAATAATATTTTGTTGCTTCATACCAATATGGAAGCCGGCCACGGTGGTGCATCGGGAAGGTTTGAAAGATACAGGGAGACTGCAATGGAATATGCATTCATGTTTAAGCTATTGGGAATCAAAAAGTAAACACGCTGAAAATCTATTATTTGTTAACCACAGAGAACACGGAGTGATAACAGAGTTAACTGAGAAATGCAGCTAATTAAGCTATTTCTCGGTTCTCTCTATTCATTCTCTGCTGTCTCTGTTGTTAATTGAATTTAATAAACTACCTTCAATAGATTATAACAATCATAATTGCTTTCTAAATCTCAGGAACAGCATCACAATTTCTGGAAGAATAATTCCCTCGCCCAGCAGGAACAATCCCCAGTTGAATTTCCGCGGTATATACTGCGTGGCGATCTGGTAAAGATCATCTTTGGGGATCGTCCAGATCTCACTGAATGAATAATGTTCAAGAATATATCCCGAGTAATCCCAGGTCCAGGCCAGGATAAGGATCAGGGATCCGGTAACGAGAATAACCCAGTCCTGCCACCTGATAGAAACACGACCGTTGATGGAAGTATAGTAAATGATTATTATTGCCAGAAGGATCATTGTTAATGCTACTATTACCGGGCTTATTACCGGTCCTACCCAGGTTATGGGAATCAGGAAAAGGATATCCCAGGTTAACAAAGATTCCGGCCATCCGATAAGAATTCTCAGAAAGATGTAATAAAATATATCCCAGACCGCAAAGCTGAAGAGGAACCATGCAAATCGTTCAGATGCTGTCCGGCCTGCGAGAATCCCGACACTGAGTAATATAATCAGGGTGGCAGCTTCCCTGATGACTTCGGTGACGGCCAGGTGCAGCTCGAAAGGTTTAAGAGGGAAGGTAAATCCTTCAGGATATAGTATTTCCCTGATATACACCACCACCGCACTTTCAAGAAAACCCATGGCAATGGCGAAGCCCAGCATGATCAGCAAAACGCGGGTTGGGAAAGTTGACGATTTCATGTTTAAATGCAATGATTTTTCTGTAACTCAATACCTGCTCCGAAAGGTAAAAGATTAAAGATAATTGGCAAAAGTTAAAAATCAAAAGGCAACAAACAACTAACAACCACGCTACCCATACTCCAATCCATAAACTCCCATTGTCTTATCTAAACCATTCTCACAATTTGGCGACTATAAACATTGAACTTAAAACATTGAACTTAAAACTTTAAACTTTAATCTGCTCAGTCGCCTCTTCCTATTAATTGAAACGGTGCCCAGTAGAAAGGTGCCGGGTACTGTTTCATAACTTCGCTTTGTGCAAGGCTCAAGGCCTCCTGCAGCGTATGGCTGCTGAGATTGCGGTAGAACGATGTCATCAACAGGGCAGTGGGTTGATCGGCAACGCTCCATAAGCTTACAATTACAGCCGGGGATCCTGCAAAAAGGAATGCACGGCTGAGGCCAACGACCTCATCACCCTGGCTGCGGTCACCCAGCCCGGTCTCGCAGGCACTCAGGACAACAAGCCTGGCATTGAGCTCAAGTCCAAAGACTTCTGTTACCGTGAGTAAACCATCATCAACATCAGTTGGTGCAAATAATAAATATGAATATAACGGTTGAAGGGGATCAAGTAATCCATGCGTTGCCAGGTGCACATATTCGTAGGGTGAAATATTTTCTTTAAGGAATGTTTCAGTCGATTCATTCTCATAGCGTGATCTGACATCATTGTACAATTTACTTATTTGTTTAACTTCCATATTCGTACCCGGTAGTCCGGAAAAATCACCAAGATCAATATCGCCCAGAGCCATAGCAATCATATGTTGCTTAGGTTGATATTGTTTCTCTTTGCAAAAGAGAAATACACTTGCTGAAGGAGATGAAAATAGGTTGTATTTTTCAAAAAGGTATTTCCCATCAGGGTTTATCAGGGCCTGGAATGGCAGAAAGTGAAGGGCGCCATGAGGGATGATGCCGATGTTTTGATAGCGGGAAAGGTACTGTTCTACAGGCGATATAATCTGTGTATACATTTTGCCAAGCTGTTCCCTTGCAGTAAGCCTTTCGGTTGCTTCGCCGGTGACAGTCCGTGCACCACGATCTTCATCACCGGATCCTCTGAATTCAGATGTTCTTCTTACAGCCTGCCGGCAGGCGGTTACACCGGCGGAAATACCGGATGCATGCAGAGGTTGCATTTGTGATTTCACCCCGTTTAATCCTATGACCCATGTTGCAAGGTAATCCTCTCCGGACCAGAATGCCAGGAGTGCCGTTCCGGGATCCAGGGAGCGGATAACCACCTCAGGATCTGTGGGTTCAATGCTGACAATAGAGGCATATTCGCGGTTTGTGAGTTTGATCCTTTCAACAACTGCATTATATTGTTCCCGCGACAGGACCAGTTCCTCCTCCACCTGGTATCTTGACAATCCCCTGGATGTTCCAAGGTCATTTTTCTGGATCATCTTCGATAATGCCTGTATACGTAATCTCAGGTTCTGTTCCTGGTCGATCAGGCCTCTGTCAGCAGTTTTTCTGATATCAATTTTCCGGTTCCCGATCATATCCAGGAATGCCCTGGCCCTGGCTCTTTCCGAATATGCAAAAGCAGTGGCTTCATCCCCGTTCTCCAGCAGAATCCTGATTAACCGGTCATACACCTTTACTTTATTATTGATATAGGAGCTTTTGTATTCCTCTATTGTGAACCGGCCTCTGATGGCTTCAATAATTTCAACTGCCTTTTTATAGGCCGCTATAACTGAATCGGTTTGCTGTTTCATTTCGAACAATCTGCCTTTCTGATACCATATATCCCAGAGAGTTTCTTCAGAAGTTGCATTTTTATATGATTCTGTGAGATATTGCCTGGCCTGGTCGGCACGATTCAGATCAATACTGATATCCCCAAGCCTGAGATTGGCTTTGGCAACTCCTTCAGCAACATTTACGTCAGTAAAATAATCAACAGCATTCCGGTATTCCAGGATGGCATCTTCTGTTTTTCCGGATTCCCGGTATATTTCACCCATCCTTAAGGAAGCCAGTCCGGATGCTACGTTAGCATTGATTTCCCGGAAATATTGTTGAGCCATCTGGACGTTACCAAGCCGCATATCCGCTGAGGCCTGCAAAGCCTGTGCGGTTATCTGTGCAGAATCTTTAACTTCAATAGCCGACTGGAAATATGTTTCTGCTTTCTCATAGTCACCGATGTCAATATAAGCATCTCCTACGCCTATACGGCTCCATACGATCTGGGGTATGATCCCTGACTTTTCAGCTTCATCCAGGGCATTAAGCTTATAACGAACAGCCTGTTCAAAATCTGCCGTGGCGGTAAAGGCCTCACCCAGAGACTGGTAATGCCGGGCTGTGGAAAGATCTAAATCAACTGCGAGTTGGAGGGATTTTTCGATCAGTAACTTGCCATCAGGAATCATTCCGATATTGAGATACGTATTTCCGAGGATTAGCTGCCCTTCCATCAGGCCTTTCTTGTCATTCAGCTTTTTATATATATCTAATGCTGTATTTGAATATTCAACACCCTGGTCAAACCTGCCTAATGCAGCAGATACCTGGGCAAGGGAAAGATAGGTATCTGCAATAGAGAGCTGGTTCAGGCTTTTTAAGCTGGCTTCCATACCATCATTCAGCTTAAGGACATGTTCAAGGCAGGGGATACCTTTCCTGAAATCGCCCTTAAAAAGATTTGTGTTCCCGAGCATACGATAATCTTCAATAACCTCCAGTGGATTGTTTTGAATGGAATCACGATTCAGTGCCATCAGGATATAACTGATTGCATCATCGTATTTGCCAAGCACATTACATGCCTGGGCAGTCTTGCGGCATACATCGGCCTCCATATCCAGGTTTCTGAAAGTACCAAGTTTTGCACTGGCTGAAAGACAATTCTGATAATGGATGATCGCCTGTTCATACTCGTGATGGTTATTATAATAATCTCCTTTTTGCTGTTCTTCGGTTACGATAATCGAAGGTGTTTTACATGCGGATAGATAAAGGATAATAAAAAATAATAAATAAAAACCTGGCAAAGATGTTACCCGGAATGTATTATAGTTAGATCTGATTCTCATTAGGTTGAATTATATGATGAATTGCAGGATAAAATTGTAATGAGGATCTGCACTGTAATATTTCCCTTTTAAAGGAATTAGTACTGATTGAATGAAACGAAGCCGTCGTATCTGAAAATGAAAATAGGGATGGTACTGAAGGGCCCAGGGATTATATCCGACAGGATTGTTGTCGATCTCTGCTTCACTAATATATTGGTAATCAAGATTATTAGCCATTGATAACCAGTCGTTTAAATGAAAATTAACTCCTCCGGTAATACGATATACCTGCCCCGATTTGAAGGATGTTTTTTCGCCACCAGGCGAAAGGATTTTTTCTCCACCTAACGGATACTCAATACTCGCAATGAATATAAAAGAATATGGATACACTATTTTTCGTGCCTGCAGATCCAGACTTAATCTTATTTCTCCAGAACCAGTTGGAAGATCGTAATTTCTTTGATCAACAACATTCGTAATATCTTTCCTGCCGGTTGGAACCGTGATTAGTCCAAAAGCGGTGATTGATGGAAACTGATCGCTCTCTTTGATAATCTGGCTGTTAAGTCCAAATGACAAATCACCAATCCCAACACCTTTCTGGTTCCAGGTTGCAATTGTTTTTTGTCTGAACAAAGGATCTTCCCATAGAGCAGACTGCTGAATCAAATCAAATTCAAAAGGAAGGAGAAGGTTTACCTGAAACCTGTCTGTAATTCCATACTGGAGAGTGATACTTAATGCCCTGGTCTGTGAAAGACTGGATCCGGGTAATACAATTTTATTAGCATTTTCATCATACAATTTTTTTACAAATGCATGATCATACACCATACCAACCCTGAAAAATCCTTTCATAAGAGTGGCCGGTTCGGTGATCGCTGTAAGCTGTTTCATTTCAGATGGCACCATTTGTTGCTCAATCTGGGCCACAATATAAATGCTAATTAACTGCAGGCAGACAACCAGGATGATTCGAGTTTTCATCTTACACACGTTCATTTTTTATCTTTAATAATATAATCCCTTTAATGGAATCAGGTTGTAGCTGAGCACCGTATAAAAGCTGAGCTCTGCAATATTTTCCTTGCCAAATACAGGAATATTTACAAATTGCTCAAACCGAACATGTGTGCTTACCTGTATTTCATAACCTACAGAAAATAATCCAAGGCTGGATTTTGGTATCGCGATTTTTTCCCCTGTTATTTCTGTCCAACCACCTGATGATATTACATATCCAAATTGACCGTAAGTTGCCAGCCACGGAAATATTTGCCAGGCACCAAAACCTGAAAAATCTGCTGAAGCTCCCAATTTATAATGGTACGGTACTTCAGTATACATAAAACTCCCGGAATTCAAACGGTGATTCCAGGAAATACTTTCAATCACATTTGTTTTGAAATGATACCAACCATTCAGAATAATTGCAAGTTTGCTGGTACTGTATTGCAGGCTGCTACCAGCTGAACAGATAAGTGTTCCGTTTCCAGGATTTGTATGATATTTATATATGGCATTGAATGATCCACCCAGCGGATCAGGTGGGTCTATGTAATGAGTTGGCTTATCCAGTTTATACTTACCGGTAGGGAGTGACAGACCACCTGAGAAGGAAAGATCGAATTTTTTAATTACTGGAGGTACCCTGATGGACAGTTGAAGACCAAGGTCAGACATTCCTTTTATTTGATCATACTCACTTATGTTTCCGATGTTACCGGCATTTCCAATAACTAAATCGGGTTCAGTAGTAATAGTATTGATATAGTCCATGGTAGCAGAAAACTGGATATATTCAATAATGCCATAGGTGAGCCTGAATCTGAAATCATTAGAAAAAGAAGTTGTTCCCATATCTGCCAGATCATTCTTTTGTCCCGTTTGATCGTATTCTTTGTTAGCAATCATGAACCGGTATCCTCCATGGATCTGCAAATGACCCTTATGTAAAAGCAAAGGACGCACTACAAAAGGTTCAGTCAGGACCTCATATATCTTATCCGACTGAGAAAAAGTGAATACAGGATAAAGAAGGAGGAATAGATAAAATGAGATTCTGGTAGAATTGAACATTAAAATATATTGTTAATAATCAATCAGTTATCTGCAATATTAAATAAAAAACTTTCTTCTGTAACGAATGCCCAACCCTTCCCGGCATCAGCTTTTGTTGTGTTCATATTCAATTATTACATAGTATTAAAACTCGGTAATTTAAGACACCTATGATTTAATCATCAAATCCGGGCTTATACCTTGTAATCCCATCTTCATAACTTGCAAACCAGATATTTCCATTTGTATCCTGAACGATCGCCGTGATAGTGTTACTGGCCAGTCCGTCATTATTGAAATACGATCTCATAATCGTTCCATCATATTTTATCACTCCATTTGAGATCATTCCTATCCAGATATTTCCCTGTGTATCTTCAAGAAATGAAGTGACATAATTTTGTGGCATACCATTATACAGACTTATAGGACTGAATTTTTGACCATCATACCGTGTGATGTTCTCCTGGTCATCCGGGCCAAACCACACATGCCCCCAGCTATCAGCCATTAATGACTTTACAGTACTAGTGGTCAGACCGTCACTAACGGTGAAAAAATCAACATTACTGGGTCTTACCCTGTAAACCCCAACATTGGTTCCTACCCATATATTCCCCTGCATATCCTGGTCAATACAATTAACATAATTTGTCTCTTCCCATGTATCGTTATAATATGATATAATGCCTGATGATTTAACCTCAAAAAAACCGTTGCCCCATGTTCCAATCCACATGGAACCATTGTCTGCTTGTTTTAAAGATCTCACCTGCCAGATATTTCCCCCGATACCGGTATAATTATTGAAACCAGATGCATTCAGTATACTAAAACCACTGGATGTGCCAAACCACATATCACCGTTTATGTCTTCCTCGATAGCAGTTACCGTATTGTCAATTAATCCATTGGAGGTATTCCATGTTTTCCAGCTGTTCCCATCATACCTTGTTACTCCGTTATCCAGGGTGGCAATCCATATATTTCCCTTTGAATCTGCAAGCATCGTCCATATTTCATTTCCACCTATACCATCACGGGTTGTAAATGTTTTCCATTCCCCAAGGGAATATGGATCAATGGCATCTTCATATTCTTCACATGAAAAAAATAAAAAACCTGATAAAAATAATAGAAAGAGTCTCTTTAAATACATCACGGATATTTTAGCATTAAGACATGGATTATTTTATCCTTCTCAATAATGCTGGTTCAGCCGGGTAACCGATTGAAGCTTTTTTGTCAGGGATCCATACTGCCGGAACAGTATAAATATTCAGATCATTAAGAACAATGGGATTGGTCCATCCCGCAAAGAACCATGCCCCGCCTGTTTCCTGTTTCAGTGCATAGATATAATAAACAATGGCTTTGGCATGATAAAATATTACAATTCCGTCGGCATCGGTGAAATCTGCCGCTACCTCGTTCACTCCGTTTTCCCAGTCGGACTGGTTGTCATAAAGGATTACAGCACAGCCTTCTACAGGATTCTCTGTTGTATCCTGGGTAACAACAAAAGCAAGGATCGTTGGTTCCTTAATCGTAACGTTCTGGGATGTTTCATCCGAACCATTTTCATTAGTAGCCGTGAGGGTCACGCTATAATTGCCAGGATCATCAAATATATGCCATGGATCCTTCTGAGTTGAGGTTGATCTGTCGCCAAAATCCCAGCTGTATGAATCAGCATCGGATGTTTTATTGACAAAATTGACTGTATCACCTGCTTCATAACTGTCTGAATTGTGGGTAAAGGATGCATTCGGTGGATTTTTCTCACACATTGTCAGCAGGATCAAAACAGCTGTGAATGCCATTAACAGGATAATAATTCTTCTTTTCATAATAAGAAGGATAATTACTTAATTACTTTAAAACGGGAATAATTTATTACTATAACAAAGATATTAATATTTTATCGGTGCCGGGTGTTACATATGCGGTAATAATGAATTTTCTTAAACCATAATATTCCAAATTTACAGTCAAGTCAATTATTTAACATAAAAGAAAGATAACAAAATTGTCTACTTTTGAAATACACTTGCTTTCATGCTAGATGAAACACAGATCCTTCATTAATGAAGCAAAAACCACTAAGATCCAAAATCTAATCTGCATCCTTATTGGAATTTCAATTTTTTGTTTTATTGTCATAAAATCCACCATAGCTTCACTAACCCATGATGAAAGCATAACCTATCTTCATTTTGTGCCTCAGAAATTTATGGATATTATTTCTTATAAAATTGCCTATACCAATAATCATATTCTTAATACCGTGCTTATAAAAGGTTCGGAATATCTGTTCGGGAATTCAGAAATAGCTATCAGGCTACCAAATAATTTGAGCTATCTGGTATATATGATTTACACATTTCTCCTCCTCCGAAAAATGAATCCCAGGATAATCATTTTTCCGTTTACACTTATGATATTGAATCCTTATTTAATTGATTTTTTTGGATTAGCCAGAGGTTATGGACTTTCAATTGGATTTTTGATGATGAGTTTATATCATCTGATAAGATATTTTAAAACAAATTTAAAGAGGGATCTTATTTTCTTTAACTTCGGGGCCTTCCTTGCAATATTTAGCAGCTTTATACTGGTTTGTTATTATATATCAGCCCTGATAATATTCAATTTAATAATACCCCTTCAGAAAGTTAGCTACTCAAGGGTATCTTTCAGGTGGTTTTTTAAACAAAACAAAATCAATGGCATTTCTGTTCTTATTATTTCCCTTGCTACTTTTGAACCATTTAGAAGAACTTTTAAATGGTTGTCATTAGATTTTGGAGGAAAAAAAGGCTTCATTCCTGATACACTTCATTCCCTGGTCGTCCAATCTTACTTTGGGATATCTACTTTCTGGGAATCTGTCCTGGTTGGTTTTGTCTGTTCAGTTATCCTGATTTTATTTCTATACATTTTCTATAAAGCAATTACAGATAAGTTGACGGTACTATCCGAAATAAAACCAGTTGTTGTTGTGAATTTATTAACCATTCTGATTATAGTATTCATTAACCTTGCTCATTACATTATTGGAGTGGATTTTCCTATTCAAAGATTCGCTCTTTTTCTTTATCCATTGATTATATTGAACATCACTTTATTATATTGCATGAAAATTCAAAAAATGAAATATATTATTGTTGGATTAATAATAGGGCTAACCATTTTAACAGGTGTTAATTTTAGTTTAAAACTAAACATGAGTTATTATCGTGATTGGGCATACGATTGTGATACGAAAACAGCGATGAGGACTCTTGTGAACGATTATAAACAAAAACCGGATGGAAAAGTAACTGTTAGCCTTGGAGTTAGCTGGTATTTTGAACCTACTGCCAATTATTACAGGGAGCGATGGCATTTATACTGGCTGGATACTATTAACCGGGAAGCACCAGACCTTAATGATAATTATATATATGTCTTTAAATCAGAATATCAGCCATCATACCTGGCTGAGGAGCAAGTGATCTTCACCTCATACTTTGCAGATGCTTTACTTGTGAGAAGATCAACTTGTTTTTTTAAATAATTTTGTTCATCTGGCAGACAGATTGACAACATGCATCAGATTTATCCAAATAATTTCGAACATAAAATTGGTTTTGACCGGATCAGGGAATTGGTAGGCATAAAGTGTATTTCTGACCTGGGGAAAAAGCAGATTGAAAAGATCAGATTCCTGAACGATCCGGATATGATCAGGCAGCTTCTCCGGGAAACTTTTGAATTCCTTTGTATTAACAGGCAAGAAACATTCCCTCTGGGTCACTTTACTGATATATCTGAATCACTGGAAAAAATAAAAGTTGAAGGTACTCACTTTACTGTTGAGGAGGTACATGAGATAAGAAAATCACTTGATACAGTTAAAGGGATCCTGACTTTTTTCAGAGGAAAGAAAAAAGAGCTGTATCCCAACCTGGCCAGGATCTGTGAACGCGTAAAATTTTACCCGTTTGTCACTGATAGGATCGATAAAATACTTACGAAAAACGGGAAAATGAAGGATAACGCATCAAGGGAACTGGTTCAGATCAGACAGGAAATTAGCCGGAAACATACGTCGGTCGTTAAAGTTCTGGATAATATTCTGAAAGCTTTACGGACAGAGGGATTCGTGGATAAGGATGCTGAGATTTCTATCCGTAATGGCCGCCCTGTTATCCCTGTTAATGCTTCTGATAAACGAAAGATAAAGGGGATTATCCACGATGAATCGGCTACCGGAAAAACCTCATTCATTGAACCAGCAAATGTTGTGGAGCTGAATAATGAGATCAAGGAACTCGAATATGCTGAAAGAAGGGAAATCATCAGAATCCTTGTGTTGCTCACTAATGACCTCAGGCCCTACAGGGAGGATTTGCTGCTTTCCAATGATTTTCTTGGTAATATTGATTTCATCAGGGCTAAGGCACTACATGCAGAAATGATTGGAGGAGACCTGCCTGAACTATCTGAAAATCAAATTATTTCATGGAAAGATGCTGTTCATCCCCTGCTCCTGCTATCTCACAGGAAAGAGAATAAAGAGGTTGTACCATTGACAATTGATTTGAATCAGCAACAACGTATTCTTCTCATATCCGGTCCAAATGCAGGAGGTAAATCTGTATGCCTCAAAACGGTCGGGTTACTTCAGTATATGTTGCAATGCGGACTGCTTGTGCCAATGGATGAAACGTCACAGGCAGGTATTTTTAATAAGATATTTATTGATATAGGTGATGAGCAATCGATAGAGAATGATCTGAGTACATATAGTTCTCATTTGATGAACCTGAAATATTTCATCCGTCATGCCGGTCCATCTACCCTTCTATTGATTGATGAGTTTGGTACGGGGACGGAACCGGTGCTGGGGGGAGCCATTGCTGAAGCCGTACTTGATAATTTAAATAATAAACAGGTTTATGGAATTATTACCACGCATTACAGTAACCTGAAACATTTTGCATCCACAGCGGAAGGAATTGTAAATGGAGCGATGCTTTTTGACATGCAGCGGATGCAACCGCTGTTTAAACTGGAAGCAGGCCAGCCCGGAAGCAGCTATGCCATTGAAATAGCCCGGAATATCGGATTACCGGAGGATGTAATAAAGGATGCTTCAGGCAGGATGGGGGAGGATCAGCTCCAGTTCGACAGGCACCTGAGAGAGATTATCCGTGACAAGAGATACTGGGAGATGAAACGGGATAATATCAGGAAGGCAGAAAAGAAACTGCAACAGGTACTTGAAAAATATACACAGGAACTGGAGTTAACCGAGACAACGACGAAGGAGATTATTGATAAAGCAAAGGAAGAAGCGGAGGAGATATTATCACAGGCAAATAAAAAGATTGAAAAAACTATCAGGGAGATCAAAGAAGCACAGGCAGAGAAGGAACGCACCAGGAAAGCGCGGGAAGAGCTGGGAACCATACAAAAAAATATCGGGACAGAAAGATCATCGCGGGAAGATCAGCTTCATCAAAGGATAATAATGATCAGGGAGGAGACGGCCAAAGTGAGGGAGAGGCGCCGCAGGTTCGGACAGCTTGAACCATCACGCCGGCCAGCAAAGAAAATTACAGATCCAACAATAAGACCGGGAGATTTTGTGTTTCTAAAGGGACAGGATCAGCCGGGTGAAGTTATAGGTAGAAAAGGTAACAGCGTTGTGGTGAATTTCGGACAGGTTTCGACCAGGGTGGATGTGTCTAAACTGGAAAAAACCACAAAACTATATTTCAAACCGGAGATTGATGTACGCGGCAAACGTGCCGAGGAAGCGATCCAGGCGGTTGTTGAACTAATCGATGAAGCGATTGTGGTTGAGACAGATGTGGTGAGAATATTACATGGAAAGGGCGACGGTATACTACGCCAGGTTATCAGAGAGTACCTCAAAACCGTTGATATTGTTGAATCGTTTCATGATGAACATATCCAGCTGGGAGGGGCAGGGATTACTATCGTGAAGATCTCTGCCGGGGATTAAATGGAAATACCAGGATGTTGGATTCATGCTGTTGCGGGCTAGCGCTGTTAGAATGGTTGCAGTAGCCGCAATAGTGACAATTGTCGCAGGTGCCGAAAAACAGGCAATCCGCCCCAGGCGGATGCCAGTGTTTTTCGAGCATCCTCGAAATGGAAAAGAAACCAAAGATTTCTGACATTTCGGGAGTCGCAGGGGTAGCAAGGGTCGTAATATGGCAACTTCACCCCATCCCCTGAAGAGGGAAAGGGTAAGTCCTCTCCTTCTTCAGGGGAGAGGATTTAGGAGAAGGGTGAAATGAATTCTAAGTATATTTTAATTAAGTGGTACAATTGAATCAATAACTGAACAACAACTAAATCAACTATCGAACTAACAATTGAAACTTTTGCTAATCTTCTCCGAACATATAACCCCGCGACTCAATTATGTGATACGCTTCATATTTGACCAATTCCTTGGTATAAAAACAGATATTACCTCAGATAAGGATTTTTTTATAAACTCAGACCTCCCAAAAATCAGTTACCTGTCTGGAAGGATAACAAATGAGTTTAATATATCACCGGATGGAATATTATTCGAACAGGAAATAAAAGAGAAACATCCGGACATGCAAATGTGGAACGATTTACCGGTTATATTTCCGGCTAATAACCCGGCCAATTTGCCTTTTGATATATTTGCGGCTATCTTCTTTATGTTAACGCGCTATGAAGAATATCTTCCTTATACACCTGACAGATATGGAAGGTTTCCCGCAACGGAAAGTCTTAACTTCAAATACTCTTTTCTTGAAAAGGCGGTTGTCGACAGGTGGATCCATGCATTTTTTGTGGCGTTAAAAGATAAATACCCGGAACTTATATCAAAAGAAAGAACATACAGGTTCATTCCGACAGTCGATGTGGATATTCCCTATGCCTACCTTCATAAAGGAGTTTTCAGGTGCCTTGGAGGTGCAATTTTGTCAATTATAAAGCTGGAATTCAATAAGTTAAATGAACGGTTACAGGTTATTGCCGGCAAACAGCCCGATCCATTTTACACTTTTGATAGAATAAGGGAGATGCATCCCGATGGGGAACTGATTACTTTTTTTCTTACTGCTGACTATGGAAGATATGATAAAGGAATTCATCCTCAGAAAAATGCCTTCAAAGAACTGGTAAGTAAAGTATCTTCATTCAGTCAGTTAGGTCTTCATCCATCTTATAACTCTGGAAAGAGAAATAATATCCTTAAAAAGGAATTACATGCACTTGAACATATTGCCGGGGGAAAAATAGACCGGAGCAGGCAACATTATCTGAAACTGTTATTTCCTGAAACCTATAACATATTATCAGAGCTTGGTATCGGGGAAGATTATTCCATGGGCTATGCTTCACATCCCGGATTTCGTGCCGGAACCTGTACACCTTTTAATTTTTATGATTTGTTGCGTGAACAGGAATCAACCTTGAAAGTTATTCCATTCCAGCTGATGGATGTAACCCTGAAAAATTATCTGGGTCTTTCACCTGGTGGAGCCATGGACAAAATAAAAAATCTGGCCGAAGAAGTCAGGAGTGTGAATGGCACCCTTATAAGTATCTGGCATAATGATTCATTCTCCGATTCCGGGGAATGGGCAGGATGGCTGGAAGTTTATCAGAAATTGCTTGTTTTTGCGAAAGAACAGGTAACTTTGTAATGATTAGATATCTGGCAAATAAAGAGATTGATCGCTTGAAATGGGATGAATGTATTAAAAATTCCTGTTTTGAGACCATTTATCCCTATTCTTGGTATCTTGACCTTGTTTCACCCGGATGGGAAGGATTGGTAAGGGGTGATTATGATGCTATTTTCCCCCTTACCTGGAAAACTAAATTTGGAATATCTTATCTTGTACAGCCTTTACTTACCCAGCAACTCGGAGTGTTCGCCAGGGAAAAATCTCCTGAAATGGTTGTCCTGTCATTCCTGAATAATGTCCCTAAAAAATTTAAACATATAGATATATGTCTGAATTCTTTCAATAAACTATCCAGTAAAGAATTTAAAGTTCTTAACAGGGTAAATTATGAACTGGATCTGAATAATGATTTTGAACAAATCCAGTCGGGATATTCAACAAATACAAAAAGGAATATTCAGAAGGCAAAACAGAATCAATTGAAAATCAAAAATATAGATGTTGAAACATATATTAGATTAAGAAAAAAATCAGGTGAACGAAAATTCGATCATGAGCATTATCATAAGCTGCGTCGGATATTTTCCGGAATTGTTCAGAAGGGCAGGGGAGAATTAATCGGAGCATTCTGTAACGATATCCCATGTGCCGGGGTAGTATGGGCATTTTCGCAATCCCGGCTGATCTACCTGAACGGAGTATCGGATGAGATAGGGAAGGAAAAAAGAGCTATGTTTCTATTAATCGATTATTATATTGGCAACCATGCGGGAAAAGACCTGATAATGGATTTTGAGGGATCAATGATACCCGGAATAGCAAGATTTTTTAGAGGTTTTGGTGCAGTCCCTAATGGTTACAAACGTATCAGGAAATCTATGTTCCCATTTAATATGAAAAAATAATGCGGATATTTCTGAAGAACATGTTTGGGATATGCACGTCCTGGGTGCCGGTTGCAGTCATGGCCCGGCTAACAGGTCAAAAAATAATTCTCCCTTTTTATCATGCAGTCAGTGATGAAATACTGCCGCATCTCAGGTATTCTTATCGCATCCGGACTATCAGGCAATTTATTCATGACCTTGAATTTTTCCTGCGGTTTTACTTACCTGTGAATTTTTCGGATTTAATGGATATCATCAACGGTACAATGCAGGTTAAGAAGCCAGTAATGGCACTCAGTTTTGACGATGGATTGCGCGAAGTTCATGACATAATAGCTCCGCTGTTGATAAAAAAAGGTATTCCTGCAACCATTTTTGTTAATCCTGCATTTGTTGATAACAGGAGCATATTCTATAAATATAAGGCAAACCTGATCGTTGACAGGCTCGACCGGGCCAGGCACCCCGATAGCATCTATGAAGTTATCAATTCTAGGCTTGGGACAGAAATAAAAAAAAGATCCCGGATGATTAAAATGATCTTAAACACTGGTTATGAAAAAAAGGATATTCTTGATTCAATAGCAGAATTAGTTGATCTTGATTTTTCGGCCTTTCTCAAAGTCAGGAAACCATACATGACTGTTGAACAGATCCGACAGCTTCAAATGCAGGGATTCCAGATCGGTTCTCACAGCATTGATCATCCGATGTATTCCGGATTGAGCCTGGACGAACAGATAAAGCAGACAAAAGAAAGCCTTGAATGGATAAGGAAAGCCTTCAATCTTAATTACAGTTTTTTTGCTTTTCCATTTACCGATGAAAATGTCAGGAAAGATTTTTTTGATGCTGTATTCAATCCTGACAAACCTGTTGCTAACCTAGTGTGCGGGACGGCGGGATTGAAAAAAACGGCTTCCCCTTTTCATATCCAGCGTGTTCCTCTGGAAGATTCCAGGTTGCGGGCCCGGTTATTCATCAGTGGTGAATATTTGTACTATATGCTGAAGGGAATTGCAGGGAGAAATGTTAGAAAGTTTTGATGAAGAAAGGAAGAGGGAGCGAAGGGATGATGGGGCGAGTGGGTGAAGGAGGGAAAGAGGGAAGGAGAGAAGGGGCGATGGAGCGAAAGAGGGACAAGGGGGAATATGGCCCATCCTATGGTTGAATTACAGCCCACGATTTTTTCGTACGTTGGCTAGGAAAAAGAATAAGTTTGGAAAAAAGATGAAATCCCGGAGGGATTTAACGATGATTAACCCGGTACGAAGTGCCGGGCCTGTATGATGCCTTATAGCTCAACCTTGAAGGAGTTGAATAGATCTTTATCTGAAATGAATATACAAAAATTCACACCACATCTCCTTAAAGAATTCATTGAATCGCAGGAATATAAAACCATGCCTGTTATACCGGTAAGTTATCACCGGGCAGTATCATGGTTAAACAATCCAAACCTTGAACCTGAGGATGTAATTATGTACCTGGCCATTGAAAATAATCTGATGATTGGTTACAGATGTATTCTCCCGGATAAAATTGGAGCTGTAAAATTTGGATGGCTCAGCGGGAACTGGGTAAATCCTGCCAGAAGAAGGGAGGGGATTGCTACCCGGCTTTTTGAAGAAGCAATGAAAGATTGGGATAACAAACTGATGTATACCAATTATGCATACCCTTCTCATGCTGTCTATAATAAAACAGGTTATTTTAAACTATATAATGAGTTATCCGGAATCAGGGCCTATTTGAGATTTGACATGGCAGACTTGCTTTCTCCAAAAAACAGGTTTTTTGCAAGAATGAAACCATTGTTGAAATTATTGGATATTATCTTGAATTTTTTTAACGATTTACGGTTGAAATTTCACAGGGGCAGATTTAAACTTCCTTTTGCCGGTATGCAACTGGCAAGTGAAATCGACAAACAGATTGAGCATTTTATTTTTTCAGGGATAACTGGCTGGAGTTCATTCCGTGAACCGAGGAATTTAAATTGGATTATCCGATTCCCGTGGGTAATCGAACAACAAATGATTAACAATTATAACCAAAAATATCATTTCAGCTCCATAGCCAGGCAATATGAGAACCTGAATATAAAACTGTTTGACCAGAATGAACGGTTAATTTTGTATATGATGCTGGTGATTATTGATAAAAAAATGACCATTCCATATACATTTTTTGATAAAAAGCATGCAGGTAAAGCTGCAGATATGATTCTTTCTTTTATGTATGATAAGCAGATAAACTATGTTACCCTGTTTAATCCTGAACTTGTGTCGGAATTTAGAAGAAGGAAATTTCCTTTTCTCCTTAAGAGAAAGATGACCAGGAAATATTTTGCAACAAAAGATCTCATCAATTTAATGCTTCCACCTAATGATGTATTTATCCAGGATGGTGATGGAGATGTTGTATTCACATAATTTGTCTACACCGGTTATCACATTAATTTATGGTATTTAATTCAATACCTTTCCTGACTTTTTTCATTGTTTTCTTCATACTTTACTGGATCATTAATAAACTTCCCTTCCATTACAGAAACCTTTTTACATTATTATCAAGCTATTTTTTTTATGGGTGGTGGGATTGGCGATTTCTTGGATTGATAATAATCAGTTCATTATCTGATTATGTATTTGGATTACAGATTGAGAGAACTGGTAATAAACTACTTAAAAAAATCTATTTAATACTGAGTATCGTCATTAATCTTGGTATACTCGGTTTCTTCAAATATTTCAATTTCTTCCTGGATTCTTTAGATCATCTTCTAAACCTTGTACACCTTTCAGTTGGAAAATCAACCCTGAATATCATTTTACCGGTAGGGATTTCATTTTATACCTTTCAGACATTAAGTTATACTATTGATATTTACAGAGATAAAATGAAGCCTACGAAGGATATTATTTCATTTTTTACATTCGTAGCCTTTTTCCCTCAACTGGTTGCAGGCCCGATAGAAAGAGCGAGACGACTTCTCCATCAGTTTCAGGAGAAGAAAGTATTTAACTATTCCGATGCCGTTACCGGATTACGATGGATCTTATGGGGATTGTTTAAAAAGATTGTTATTGCAGATAATGTTGGCCTGTTGGCAGATCATTTTTTTAGCACAGATATTTCTCCTGCACGCTGGCTGACAATAACAGGATCAATTTTATTTGGTATTCAAATATATTGCGATTTTTCAGGTTATTCAGATATTGCTGTAGGGGTAGCAAAAATACTGGGATATGATTTAATAAAAAATTTTAAAACTCCATATTTCTCAGGCTCTTTTACCGAACTGTGGCACCGCTGGCATATTTCGCTTTCAACATGGTTCAGGGATTATGTTTATATCCCCCTGGGAGGGAACCAAAAAAGTCCAGTAAGGGTTAACCTTAACGTTTTTATTACGTTTTTACTTTCCGGTTTATGGCATGGTGCCAAAATTACATTCCTGATCTGGGGAATGATACATGGTTTGCTGTTGATTATCGAGAAAAGGATTAAGTTTAAACTCAATGCAAAAATCACAATTATTTTCGTATTCCTTATTACTTCATTGTTATGGATTCCTTTCAGAGCTGGAGATTTTGATCATTTCCTTAGACTTTCAGGTTCTTTGTTGAACAGTAGTGGTTCTTTCCATGAAACATTAGCTCATTTCATGGTCGCTCATTCAACGACAAAATTATGGATATTGCTTATAACTTTTTTACTCTTTGTCCTCATTGAGTACAGGATAGGCCTGGAAGATTTTAACGAGTGGATACGAATAAAAAAAGTCTATTTTAGATATATCATTTATTACTGGCTGATTCTTTCAATTTTATTACTGGGCAATTTTGATATCAAACCATACTTTATTTATTTTCAATTCTAAGTGGGAAAATTGATACTGAAAATATTATTTTTTATAAGTCCATTCATAATAATATTGGTCTTTATTCCTGTCGACAGACGACTTCAATATCAGGGTCTGGAGAATGATTGTTTCAACCATGCATTATGGATACATGACAGGATCTTTATAAATGCAAAACCTGTTGATATTGCTTTCCTTGGTTCTTCGAGAACCATTAACAATATCAATGATCAAATGATCGAAGAGAAACTGCATCCTTTAAAATTTCATGTTGTCAATTTTGGATACTGCAGGTTTGGAAGAAATTTGAGTTATGTATTGATGAAAGATATCCTAAAAGAAACAAAAGTTCATATTTTGATCCTGGAAGTAAGGGAGGATGAGGATAGATACAGTCATCCGATATTTCCATATATTGCAGAGACCCGGGATGTCTTCCTGGCATATCCATTTTTCAATAAAAATCTAATATTTGATTACTATCGTCATCTTACTTATAAACTTGAAACTTTAAAAGATGACTATATAAACCGGTGTGAAGAAGTTCCTGTCAGGCAGGATGCATATGGATTCTCTTCATTTGATGATACTGCATCTATTGAATTATTGAATGAGGCTAAGATGAGACGGAACATGCAGGCACCGAAATTATCCCGATTTTCAAGGAATTTCCACATGCAATATCCTCGAAAATATCTTAAAGATATTTCCGATGTTTGTAAAGAAAACGATATCCGTATCTGTTTCTTATATTTGCCGGCATATGGCACTTCATTGCTTAAGCCGGCAGAATTTTATACTTACATGAAATATGGAGAAATATTCATTCCCCCGTCAGGGATACTTAATAATACGAATAACTGGTTTGATGAAAATCACTTTAACCAGAATGGGGCAAGGGAACTATCCGGATGGATTGCATGTGAATTAAAAATGATTAAATAGATATAAATGAATAAAAGGCTTAACTTATTTTTCTTAGGCTCTCTTACAAGTGTTTTAGTATTCATTGCTGGTTGTCAGGAGCAAAGACAGAACTGGACCCATCTCAGGGGCAGTAACCTTGATGGCATAGCAGTTGTTTGTCATGTACCTTTGAAATGGAACCAGGATTCAAACATTGTCTGGAAAACAGAAATACATGACCGGGGTTGGTCATCTCCGGTAGTCTTTGGTAACCAGGTCTGGATGACAACAGCCAGGGGAGATGGTAAGGAATTATTTGCTGTATGTGTGGATTTTAATACCGGTAAAATTCTTCATGATTTAAAAATATTTGAGCCGGATAGTGTCTTTGGCAAGCATTCTATCAATACTTATGCAACCCCGACTCCATGTATTGAAAAAGGGTTTGTTTATGTCCATTTTGGCCGTTATGGAACAGCATGCATTAATACGGATAATGGATTAATTGTTTGGCAACGCTATGATTTAGTATGCGACCATGTCCAGGGACCGGGTGCCTCTCCTGTTCTTTATAATAATCTTTTGATACTGCATTATGAAGGTCAGGATACCCAGTACATTGTAGCGCTTGACAAGTCAGATGGTTCAACTGTATGGAAAACATTCAGGCCTGAAGAACCTTATCAACCGTTGGCACCTATTGGCCGGAAATCCTATATCACACCATTGATGATTAATGTGTCTGGAAAGGACCTGTTAGTCTCGAATGGATCAGCCATTTGCATCGCATACAATCCCGAGACAGGAAAGGAAATATGGAGGGTTACCAGAGGCGCAGAATCAACCATTGCCATGCCTGTTTCGGAAGGAGGAATAGTATTTTTCTATACTGGCTATATGACTGCTGCAGATGGGCATAACTTTTCAGAATTGCTGGCGGTTAATGCTGATGGTAATGGTGATATCACGGAAACAAATATCATCTGGAGAAAAGAGACGCCGGTCCTGCAATTGCTGACACCGGTTATAAAGGACGGATTAATTTATACAATAGATTCAGAAAACAACCTGATGTGTATGGATGCAAAAACCGGGGAGAATTATTATTCCGAAAGAATGAAAGGAAAGTATAATGCTTCTCCGGTCTATGCGGACGGCAACATCTATTTCTGTTCAACCAGGGGTGAAATTATGGTGATAAAAGAAGGAACAGAACTTGAAATTGTTGCGCAGAATAGACTGGAAGGTGAAATCTGGGCAACGCCAGCTATTTTAAGAAACAACATACTGATAAGAACCAGTGATTACCT
>LJUQ01000229.1 GCA_001304505.1 Bacteroides sp. SM23_62_1 | reverse complement strand
GCAAAAGATGCTTTCCAGAAAGCCCAGGCACTGAAAGATCATAATATTGTCAAGAATAATCTTGGTGTTATCGCCATGCATGAAAAAGATATGGTAAAAGCCCAGGAATTGTATACTTCAGCTCTTGGAGCAGGCGATGAGGTTAATTATAATCTTGGAATCATCAAGATTCTTGAAGGAGATTATGAAGCCGCCCAGAATTATTACGGCGGTACCATTAGCTTCAATTCAGCCCTGGTAAAAGTCCTTCAGGCTAATTATACTACTGCCATGGAGGTATTGAAGAAAATTGAAGATGGGGAAGGTAAAGTATTTTACCTGATGGCAATTGCAGCTGCCAGAGACGGTGATAGTGAACTCATGTATAATTCACTGAGGACAGCTTTCGCAAAAGACCCATCCCTTAAAGGACATGCCAAAATGGATGTAGAATTCTTCCAGTATTTTGAGGAAGACCTGTTTAAGGAAATAACACAATAATTACTTGGGTTATATATATAAAGCGATCCGCCAACCCGGTGGGTCGCTTTTTTATTTTTCCATCCTGAATTGCCTGAATGCCTCCCAGATAACCAATCCTGCAGTTACTGAAATATTCAGGGAATGTTTTGTCCCGTATTGTGGAATATCCAGACTGATATCACATTCATCCACCACCTGCTGGTCAACACCACGTACTTCATGTCCAAAAACAAATGCATAGCTTTTTGATCGATCTATCCTGAAATGCTGTAGTGATATGCTTTCCGTTGTCTGTTCAACTGCAACAAGTATGTATCCTTTTTCTTTAAGTGATCGTAGCGGTTCCAATGTTTTTTCGCAGTAATACCATTCTACAGATTCAGTTGCACCCAGAGCTGTTTTATGGATATCCTTATGTGGTGGTTTCGAGGTGATACCGCACAGATAAATTGCCTCTACAAGGAAGGCATCGGATGTTCTGAACACCGAACCTATATTATGTGAACTTCTGACATTGTCAAGAATAACAACGACAGGTGTTTTTTTTGCTTTCTTGAAATCTTCTACTGAGAGTCTTCCCAGTTCGTCGTTTTTAAGTTTTCTCATAAGGCAATAGCATTACTCTTTCCAAAAATCGTCTGATAAAATTTGTTATTAGTTTCTAACATGCGAATTATATTTGACATTGTTATCTGTATCCCGGATGGTCACCTGGGATTATGAGGCCCCTCCGTTGTTTGCCTGCCGGCCTCATTCCGCCGCAGCTGCGCTGCGCTCCCGGCAAACCTTTAGCAGCCGATGGAAGGTGATAAAGGCAGGCTTCGCTCCTTCGGGATGACTTGCTCCTATCGACTGGATTACTTGTTTATTATTTATTACTATAGCTATTCCTTTTAATCCCAGTCCCTTTCTCTCTGTTCTTTCTCCATACACCATACACCCTGCACCCTGCTCCCTGCTCCCTTCTCCATGTACCATGCACCATGCTCCCTGCTCTCTTCTCCATGCTCCATGCTTCTTGCACCCTGCTCCCTGCAACTTACATTCATTTTTCATCTTCAAGTTAAGAAAAAATAAATATATTAGAAGTTGTTTCTTTTTCAATACAATCATTATGAATATACATGAATACCAGGCCAAAAATATCCTGAAGCAATATGGTGTACCTGTACCGGCAGGATTTGTTGCAGAAACCACTGAAGAGGCTATGAATGCTGCCAGGAAGATTCAGGAAGAGACCGGAACACAGTCTTGGGCGGTGAAAGCTCAGATTCATGCAGGGGGCAGGGGAAAGGGAGGAGGCGTGAAAATAGCCAGGTCCCTTGAAGAGGTAAGTAAATATGCAACTGATATTATTGGTATGACCCTTGTTACGCATCAGACCGGACCGGAAGGGAAGAAAGTATTAAAAGTGCTTGTCGAACAGGGCATTTATTATGAAGGCAAATCGGATATCCGTGAATTTTACGTAAGCCTCCTTCTTAACAGGGTTACAGGGCGCAATATCATCATGTATTCCACGGAGGGAGGGATGGATATAGAATCGGTAGCAGAAAAAACACCACATTTAATATTCAGGGAAGAAATTGATCCATCGGTGGGTATTCAACCATTCCAGGCCAGACGTGTTGCTTTTAACCTGGGTCTTGAAGGTGGCGTTTTTAAAAGGATGATCCTGTTTATCACTAATCTTTATAATGCCTATATAAGATCGGATGCCTCCCTTGTCGAAATCAATCCTGTGATTAAAACATCCGATGACCTTGTCATGGCTGCAGATGCAAAAATCAATCTTGATGATAATGGCCGCGGGTAAATATAACCTGAATTTTATCAAACTGGATGGCAATGTCGGGTGTATGGTGAACGGTGCCGGGTTGGCCATGGCTACGATGGACATTATCAAGTTATCCGGTGGTGACCCTGCCAATTTCCTGGATGTGGGGGGAACGGCTAATGCAGAAACCGTTGAGGCTGGCTTCAGGATCATTCTAAAAGATCCGAATGTGAAAGCTATACTTATTAATATCTTCGGAGGTATAGTAAGATGTGACCGCGTGGCCCAGGGAGTGGTGGATGCTTATAAATCGGTCGGAGATATAAGCATACCGGTTATTGTGAGACTCCAGGGGACAAATGCAGAAGAGGCAAAGGAACTGATTGACCGTTCAGAATTAAAGGTTTTTTCAGCTGTTACGCTGCAGGAAGCCGCTGACATGGTCAAGAAGGAAGTATAGTCAGTCTTTTAATCCGACACGCCGGTGTGACCCGTCACAGAAAGGTTTTCTGCCCGAACCACCACACCGGCACAGATATACGACCTTATCCGTTTTCAGTATCTTCTTATCAACACCCCGAATCACAAAGTTACCGCTGACCTGTATCGGGCCTCCCTTAATAACTTTAAAAAGGGCATCATGTTTCGTTTCTTTTTTTTCCATTCTAATCCTCATTATCACTAAAATCCGACATTCGGTGAGAACCGTCACATAAAGGCATACTGTCGGAATTACCGCACCGGCATAAAGAAGTTATAACCATCTTCTTCAATTCCTTATCATCGGATCCGGTAATCTTGAAATTTCCTGCCACAACGTAAGGCCCATCTTTCATCACATTGATCTCAACCATGTTGCTTTCCTGCAGATCATCCTTTTCTGAGTCAGGCATCTCATCCGCTTCTGAATCGGGCTTGTCGGATACCCGGGATGGATCACTCCAGTCGTAAGTGAGTGCCCGGGTAGGACATTTCCTGACTATTTCAATGATCCTTTCAGTGGGAGCGCCCTGCATATCTACCCAGGGTCTCTTCCTGGGATTGAAAACCTCTATCAGTTCACGATAGCAGGTGGTGGCATGGATACAATAATTAGGGCGCCAGTGAACTGTAATTTCTCCGTTTGTATAATCCCTGTCATTAGGATCCATGAAATAAATTTTAATCAGGGTAATATTCAAATTTCATCAGTCAATTAACAAAATTACATGAAACAACCATTCACTATTTATAATCAGTACCTTTTTTATGTTAAAAATTAAGGACTATTCCTAATAAATTCTTCTTTTCTTAACTTTCGGAGAATTTATTTGATGGCATAATTGTTGGAATGTTATATCTGTAACTTTTGATATTTTGAATGATTAGAAGATTTTTGACATCGATCATTATATTGTTTATTTCCTACTCAGTGTATTCTCAGGATTCTATCAGGACATCAAGAGATATTTACATTGCCAGGGGGATTATTCTTGATGGTGATACCATATGGGTGTCGGAGATTGATGAGGTTTATATTTTCCCGGAGAAATCATTTAATAACTTCTGGCAGAGAAGGCGTTATACAAGATTGATCATAAATGTCAAGAAGGCCTATCCATGGGCGAAGCTTGCCGGGGAGACCCTGGAGGAGGTAAATGCTCATCTGCAAACCCTTGAGACAGAAAAGGAACAGAAAGAATATTTGAAAAAAACAGAGAGGGAACTTCTGGATAATTATACTGAAGACCTTAAAAAACTAACGATTACACAGGGCAAGATACTCATCAAGCTGGTCTTCCGGGAGACCGGCGCCACTTCCTATGACCTGGTAGAATTCTACAGGGGCAAATTCAGTGCATTTTTCTGGCAGGCACTGGCACGGCTTTTCGGATCAAATCTGAAACTGGGATATGATCCACATGGTGAAGACAGGCTGATTGAAGAGATTGTTATTTTGATTGAAAATGGCCAGTTGTAAATACTCAGATCAGATCCAGCATTGTCTTAACCACATTTTCAGCTCCTTCAGCAATCTGAACAATATTTGCATCAAGCATATAACAGGGTGTTGTTACGACCTTGTATTTCTCATCGACAACCACCTCGCCATGTCCCGTTTTAACATGTCTTGCCCCGAGTTTTTCCACGGCAGATGCAGTGCCCTGATCCTGGCCAATGGTAAGCTGAACGTCTCCAAGGATTTTTGCAAGGATCACCGGTGATATGCACAATGCTCCGATGGGTTTACCTGCCTGAACCATCTCTTTTATGGCTTTTTCAACTTCCGGCAAAACTTTCAAATTAATTCCATCAAATGCGAACGTTGAGAGGTTTTTAGCAGCGCCAAATCCTCCCGGGAGAATTAAAGCATCATAGCCGGCGGAAGAAAATTCATTTAACGGGGTGATTTTACCTCTTGCAATCCTGGCAGATTCAACAAGAACATTTCTCTGTTCTTGCATTTCGTTGCCTGTCAGGTGGTTCACTACATGGTACTGCATGATATCCGGTGCAAAAACATCATAGGTTGCCCCATGTTTTACTATAGCAAGGAGGGTAAGCGTGGCTTCATGGATCTCAGCGCCATCATAGACGCCGCATCCTGCCAGGATAACAGCGATCTTTTTTGATTTTGACATATGTATTTGTTTTAGGGATTATTTGAAAAGATTTGTATCAAAAAAAGAATTTATGACAAACGTACCTGAACTTTTTTCATGAAAAACTACTTAAAGACTCTTGAAAAAAATTCATGGGAGTTCCCTGCTGTAAAGTTTAAATTTGTTGATTCAATTAAACAAATTTAAACTTTTTACAGAGGAAAATTACCAATTTTTTATTATTATACTTGTTTCTTTATGCAAGCTCATATAATACCTTATGAAAAGAACATTTATTGCTATCAAAATTGTTCCTGAGGATGCTATGCTGCAAATCCTGAGGCATTTGAAGGAAAGTCTGACAGGTGAAAAAATCAAATGGGTAGAACCGGATATATTGCATATTACCCTGTTCTTTATGGGTGATACAGATGAAAAACTCATCCCTGTTATTAGGGAGAAGTTACAGGTCCTGTCGCGGGGCTTTTCGCCTTTCGATCTGGTATTCAGCGATGTCGGGATATTCAAGAACATAAGAGACCCCCGGGTTATCTGGATTGGAACAAAGGATAATCCGGTTATCAGGGCGTTAAAATCCTCTATTGATAAAGAGCTCACCATATTAGGATTTAAAGCAGATGATAGGGAATTCAGGCCTCATCTGACTATCGGCAGGATTAAATGGATCAGAAATCTTCCGTTATTGGAAGAAGCTGTGAATTCTTATAAAAATTATGAAGTTCAGCGATCAAGGATTAACACATTAATATTCTATGAAAGTATTCTAAAGCCGGCCGGTCCCGAATATATACCCATCGCAGATGCATTGTTGGGGAAAGGACGTTAAACGTTTCTGCCTTTAATAATTGTTAGTAGTGTATATATTATAATCTGAAAGTCAATAAACAGAGACATATTCTCAATATAAATCAGGTCATATTCAAGCCTTTTAACCATCTGGTCCACATTTTCAGCATACCCGAATTTTACCTGTCCCCATGATGTAATACCCGGCTTTACTTTATGCAGATGGGCATAATGAGGGGCTTTTTCTACAATCTGGTCAATATAATATTGTCTTTCGGGCCGTGGTCCAACGAGAGACATTTCACCTTTGATAACATTCCAGAAGTTGGGTATCTCATCAAGCTTTCTCTTTCTGAGAAAACGGCCAAAAGGTGTTAGCCGTGCATCATTTTTCTTGGTAAGTTCAGGTCCGTTAATCTCGGCATCCTTATACATAGAACGGAATTTGTACAGGATAAACGGTTTGCCAAAACGCCCCATTCTCTCCTGTTTTATGAGAACCGGTCCTTTTGAACTCAGTTTAATACCAATCACAATAAACAAAGTCAGGGGACTCAATAAAACAAGGGCAATTATCGAAAGAGTCAGATCAATGATCCGCTTTAGGTTTATCTGCCAGTGCGGCATCAGATCATGGCTAATCCGGATGAGAGGCGTCCCGAAAATAGTTTCTATCTTGACTTTACCTGTCAGGATATCATGAAGATCCGGTATGGCTTTTATGACTACCTGGCATTCATTCAGGGTATTCATGATCCTGTTGATTGAATCATGTTCTGACGAATCCAGTGCAATGATTACCTCCTCAATTTGATATTGATCCACAACATTTTTGAGATCGGCAAGAGATCCCAACGGCAGGATGTGTCCTTTTAATTGTGTTCCGTTCTTCTCATTTACAGTAACAAAGCCTATTATTTTGTTTCCGGTCGATTTTTCCTGGTTCTCGATCTCCTGATATATTTCTAACGCTCTTTCATTACCTCCAACTATCAGCGTATTAAAGCCTATTTTTCGCCGGTGTATTTTGCCTGTGGTAATAGCAGTAATAATGAATCTTGGGATGTAGGTGAGGGTAAAGTGTATCAGGAATAGCATCAGAAATGAGGTATAGTAACTTCTGTAGGATACAATGATATCATCCAGTATCAGTGCAAAAAACAGGATTGTTACCCCCATCAGGCTGCAGAAGAATGTTTGCCCGAATTCATTAAGCCTTGATTTATAGTAGGGATTTTTATAAAATCCTGTGAGGTAATAGAGGAGAACCCAGAAAGCGGGAATAATAATAATTCCAAGGGTAAATCTGGAGCCAAGTTCAAGGGGAATTTGATAGCCGAAGACCTGTGGTTCAACAAAGGTCTTTCGGTAAATATAAAATAATGTCCAGCTTAAAGCGGCAGCAATAAGATCAGTTATGAGGTACCGAAGGGCCTGTACCTTCTTATTCACAGAGAACCTGGTTTTAGTGGTTTAGGTAATGATACGGTACCATGAGGGTAAATGGATATCCGTACCATAATAGTAACCTGATTATTTAAAAAAAATTGTGTAAAAGAAGATTTATTTAAAAAGAGAAGGTACAATGCAAATTTCCTCAAGTATCTTCCTTGATATAAAGTAAGTGTTATAACCGCTCTGCGAGTGGTTGAGATGGAAAGAGTTGTTGAGTATGTTACCAGCAAAACAGGATAATTCTTCCGCAATGGGATAATTACCAGATACTTTGATTTCCTCAGGTGATGGGACTTCATCAGATTCCTCAAAACCTGTCAGGCTGATGGATTGACTGGTAAAATCGATATCAATATATTGTTTTTCCTGATGAATCCGGCACAAGAACCTTTCTGAGGAGGAGTATCTGTTTGACGTAACATTGGCTACACATCCATTATTAAATTCAATCCTTGCATTGATAACATCAGGAGCACCGTTGTTTGGTGGGATACCTACAGCATGAAGCTTTTTCATGGAGGCCTGGTTGATATATACTGCAGGCTGTATACTGTTATACAGGATCTCAACCAGAGATTCACCCACATTGATTGATTCTTTCCTTACTTCAAGGTACACAGGATTCCTGATAAAATCTGATGCTCTTCTCAGGGCAGGATCATACTGAATGGTTTGTGTAACTTTCAAAAGAACGTTTGCTTCATCAGCAAGCTTAAACAGGTCATCAACCAATCTGAAGTCCAGATTCAATGGATTACCTATCAAAACGTGCCGGGAATGTTTAAGTGCCAGCGTGATTAGATGATAGACCTCCTGTGTTACTTCCGGGAAAAAAAGGGCATCACAGGTATGAATCAATTCCCGGATGCCGGCAGGTTCAGTTAAATTATTATGAATATGATTATCTGATCTCCCGGGTAAGTTTATTAAATAGTATCCATCAAAGGCAAAATCAGATGACTGATTGAGTGCATCCAGATATTCATCCGAAAAAGGACCATTTCCAACTATTCCGATTTTAAGCATTAAGAATCAGAATTTTTGCAAACATAAAATATTTGTATGACCTTTTTTTTATTTTTTTATTAACTACTGAACAAATTCTGTTGATAAAGTTAATTTTGTAATGGGACTTTTTAACATTCATGGAAGACACATATCGTCATAAAGGATTGCGCCGCAAACTGGTTGAAACAGTAAGAATGAAGGGGATCATGGATGAAAGGGTACTGCGTGCACTGGATACCGTGCCGCGACATCTGTTCATGGATAGCAGTTTTATTAAGTTTTCATACCAGGATCAGGCATTTCCGATAGGTGCAGGACAGACCATTTCACAACCTTATACTGTTGCCTTTCAGACGGAACTGCTTGACGTATCTCCAAACGATAAGGTGCTGGAAATCGGGACCGGATCGGGTTATCAGACAGCTATTCTGCTGGAACTTGGTGCGATTGTTTATACGATTGAACGGCAAAAGGAACTATACATCAAAGCGCAGGATCTCCTGACAAAGCTTGGATACAAACCTCATTTCTTTTTCAGTGACGGGATGGAAGGGAAACCGACTTATGGACCATACGATAGGATCCTCGTGACGGCAGCAGCAACTGAAGTCCCGGAAAAACTTTTACAGCAACTCAAAATAGGGGGTATCATGGTAATCCCGGTTGGTGACAGGTTTACTCAGTCCATGGTAAAAATCGTGAAAGAGTCTGAGAGTAATTATAAAAGAACAAACCATGGATCTTTTGTATTTGTACCCTTGATTACTGGTACGGAAGGGTGATAAATTATTTCATTGGTCATGTTTCAGATCAGAACGTATGTATTTAATCCATTTCAGGTAAACACCTATATTATTTCAGATAGTACGGGAGCATGTGTAATTATTGATCCGGGATGTGAAAATAAAGAAGAAGAACAGCGGCTTACAAGGGAAATTACAATGCATGGTCTGCATCCTGTCAGGTTGATCAATACACATTGTCATATCGATCATGTTCTTGGTAATGCTTTTGTAAAAAATACATTCCCGGTCCAATTTCTGATCCATCAGCTGGAACAACCTTTATTATCAAATTCACTGGAACAGGGAATATTTTACGGATTGGAAGCCCCACGTTCACCTGAGCCGGATCAGTATATAAATGATGGGGACAGGATCGTATTCGGGGATTCAGAACTAGAAATCATTCATTTACCGGGGCATTCACCCGGGGGAGTAGGCCTGTTCAACAGAAATGAAAAGATCCTGTTTGCAGGTGACGTACTATTCCAGAACAGCATCGGCAGAACAGACCTTCCGGGGGGCAATTATCAGACATTGATGAATAGTATTATGGAAAAGATCCTGGTTCTTGACCCTGACACAGTAGTTTATCCCGGTCACGGTCCACCAACAGATGTCGGAACAGAAAAGAGATATAACCCATTTCTAAAGTGATATGTCTGCTCCTGATTTGGCAATCAGGAGTTAACTCTCCCAACACCCTGAACGCTGAACCCCAACCCTACCCCCACACTCCCTGCTCCCTGCTCCCTGCTCCCTGCTCCCTGCTCCCTGCTCCCTGCTCCCTACTCCCTACTCCCTGCTCCCTGCTCCCTGCTCCCTACTCCCT
>LJUQ01000228.1 GCA_001304505.1 Bacteroides sp. SM23_62_1 | reverse complement strand
AGAAGGATTCCTTGCACCATTCGGACTTACAACGGCTGAACGCAGGCATCCCGGATTCAGAACACGTGGATGCTGCAAATGTGAGTGGGATGGAGCTGTATGGCCTTTTGCAACATCTCAAACCATGACCGCTTTGGCCAACCTTTTGAACAATTATGATCAGGCAGTAATAACTGATTCTGTTTACTTTAAACTGCTGGAATTATATGTTGAATCACAATATTACCGGGGAAAGCCATATATTGGAGAGTATCTGGATGAAAAAACAGGCTACTGGTTAAAAGGTGACCAGGAACGCAGCCGATATTACAACCACTCTACATTTTGTGATTTGGTAATAAACGGACTGGTAGGCCTCAGGCCTCATTCTGAAAATATTATTGAAGTAAATCCCTTAATTCCTGATGACAAGTGGGAATGGTTTTGTCTGGATAATATACTGTATCACGGCAAAATAGTGACCATATTCTGGGACAGGACAGGGAAGCGTTATAACCTCGGAAAAGGACTGCATGTGCTGGTTAATGGGAAGGAGGTTGCATCGTCTGATAAACTGGAGAGGATTGTATATGCAGAGTAGCGTGATATAAAATTTTAAGTATTGGCTGTATGAAAAGCTATTTATATAAATATATATTAATCCCTGTTGCCGGTATTGTTTTGATATCAGGCGAACCTTGTATGTTAGAAGAAATTCATTTAACCAACCTGCGTTGCGAAATGCTGGTTAATCCGGAAGGCATTGACAGATCAAATCCACGACTTAGCTGGGCAATATCCGGCAACCAGCGTAATATCGAGCAGACTGCCTATCAGGTTATTGTAGCTTCAACATCTGATAAACTTGCTTCCGGGGAAGGTGACCTTTGGAACTCAGGTACTGTGAAAAGCAACCGTTCAGTTCATGTTGCTTATACAGGTGCATCACTTAAAAGCAGAACAAAATGCTACTGGAAAGTCAAGGTATGGTCAGATAACGGAGAAAGTGAATGGAGTCCGCCTGCATACTGGAGTATGGGATTATTAGATTATGCTGACTGGAAAGGAAGGTGGATCGGACTTGATCGCTCATTTCCGTGGGACAGGGAAGAAAAGCATTCGCGTTTATCTGCACGCTATTTTCGTAAGGAATTTAAAGTGGATGGTAAGGTAAAGCAGGCAATGGTTTATATTATAGGACTGGGTCTTTACGAACTGTTTGTAAACGGACAACGAATTGGTAACCAGGTGCTGGCACCGGCTCCGACAGATTATACAAAATCTGTAAAATACAACACCTTTGAAGTGACAGAGGCACTGACGCAAGGTAAAAATACTATCGCAACAGTGCTGGGTAACGGGCGGTACTATACGATGAGGCAGGCATATAAGCCTTATAAAATCAAGACTTTCGGATATCCTAAAATGCTGCTGCAGCTGGAAATAAATTATATTGATGGCACAAGCAAAGTTATAGTAACAGATGATAGCTGGAAGGTTACTGCAGATGGTCCCATTCGATCCAACAACGAATATGATGGAGAAGAGTATGATGCAACAAAAGAAATGCCCGGATGGAACAATACCGGATTTAATGATGGAAAATGGCTGAATGCTGAGTATGTGCAGGAACCCGGGGGAACATATGAAGCGCAGATGAATGATAATATGAAGGTAATGGAGACTATAAGACCGGTTGCCGTTACCCTGCTTAAGCCCGGAACATATATACTGGACATGGGACAAAACATGGTGGGTTGGTTAAAAATCAGGGTGCAGGGTAATAAAGGAGATCAGGTAACTCTCCGCTTTGCTGAAACACTTAAGAAAAATGGAGAGCTGTATACGGCCAATCTGCGGGATGCTAAAGCTACAGATGTATATACGCTTAAGGGTGATGATGAAGAAATATGGGAACCTTCCTTTGTTTATCATGGTTTCAGATATGTTGAAATCAAGGGTTATCCGGGTACCCCGGCAATTGAGGATTTTGAGTGCAGAGTGGTATATGATGATATTAAAACTGTCGGTTCTTTTGAGACATCTGACAAGATAATTAACCGGATTTATAAAAATGCATACTGGGGAATAAGGGGGAATTACAAGGGTATGCCCCTGGATTGTCCTCAGCGCAATGAACGGCAAGCATGGCTGGGTGACCGCGCTACCGTTTCGCACGGCGAAACTTTTATTTTCGATAACGGAAGACTATACTCCAAATGGCTTGATGATATTCACGAGGCACAAAAGGCAGATGGTTGTCTTCCCAATGTAGCTCCGGCTTTCTGGAATTATTATGACGATAACATGACCTGGCCCGGAGCTTTTATCACAATTGCCAATATGCTCTACAACCAGTATGGAGATGTGCAGCCTGTTGCCAGCCATTACGATTCAATGAAAAAGTGGCTTGATTATATGCAAAGAAGATATATGGTGGACTTTGTCCTTGCAAAAGACAAATACGGCGACTGGTGTGTACCCCCTGAATCACCAGGATTAGTTCATTCAAAAGATCCGGGACGTAAAACTGACGGAGAGCTGATAGCTACTGCTTATTATTATCATTTATTGCATTTGATGACACGCTTTGCAAATATACTTGACAAACCACGTGATGTACAGAAATATAATATCTTGTTAGCAAAAATTAAAGACGCATTTAATAATAAATTTCTTAATAAGGAAAATTCACAATACAGCAATAATACTGTAACAGCAAACCTGCTTCCTTTGTATTTTGGAATAGTGCCTGAAAAATATCATGATAGTGTTTTTAATAACATGGTAAATATTATCCTTGAAAAAAATAAAGGTCATATTTCAACCGGACTGGTGGGAGTCCAGTGGCTGATGCACGGACTCACCGAGAACGGGCGCCCGGATATAGCTTATAAACTTGCTACAAATACTGGATATCCCAGCTGGGGTTATATGGCAGAGAACGGGGCAACAACAATATGGGAACTTTGGAACGGTAACACAGCTGATCCGTCAATGAATTCACACAACCATGTTATGCTGCTGGGAGATCTTATTACCTGGTTTTATGAAAACCTTGCAGGAATTAAAACTGATCCGGCGAATCCGGGATTTAAACGAATTGAAATGAAACCTTCGCTTATAGAAGGACTCGATTTTGTAAAGGCTTCCTATCATTCAGTGCACGGACTTATAAAGAGTGACTGGAAAAAGGATGATAACCGGTTTATATGGAGCATCACCATCCCGGGAAATACAAAAGCAGAAGTGTATGTCCCTGCCAATTCTGAAAATAGTGTTACCGAAGGAGGGAAAGAAGCATCATCAGCTAATGGTATCAGATTTATTCGTATGGAAGGGGACAGGGCTGTATTTGAAATAGGCTCGGGCGATTATTCATTTATATCAGAAATGTAATTATATACGCATGAAAATATCTCTAGTATTCCTTGCTGTTATATACCTGACAAGCTTAAGCTATAACTTTTCCCAGGAGCAAAGATGGAAAAAGGGAATAATAACAGATGAATTTATATTTGAACAGGCTCCGTTTGCGTCATGCCATGCTTCAACAATTGCCGAGGCAGACCACGGACTCATAGCAGCATGGTTTGGAGGAACAAAAGAAAGAAATCCGGATGTGGGTATATGGATTAGCCGCAGGATAAACGGAAAATGGACTGAGCCGGTGGAAGTGGCTAATGGCATTGTCAATGACAGTACACGTTTTGCATGCTGGAATCCTGTACTTTACCGGGGACCTGACGGGGATTTGCTACTGTTCTATAAAGTTGGGCCGAGTCCCTCACGCTGGAAAGGAATGCTGATATCTTCTGATAACGGAGGTAACACATGGTCTGAACCGCGGGCATTACCTGAAGGATATATTGGTCCGGTTAAAAACAAACCTGTATTACTGGATAACGGAAATTTGTTATGCGGATCGAGCACTGAAGGAAGCGGATGGAAAATTCATTTTGAAATTAGCGCGGACTCTGGTAATACCTGGGAAAAAGTTGGCCCCATAAATGATGGTAAGACTTACAGTGCAATTCAACCCTGTATTCTGGTTCACAATAACGGAGATCTACAGGCTCTTTGCAGAAGCAGGAACAGGGTAATTTTAGAATCATGGTCTTCTGACAAAGGACTGACATGGTCTCCTCTGGCAGCAACATCGTTACCTAATAACAATTCGGGAATTGATGCGGTGACACTCTCAGATGGAAGACACCTATTGGTTTATAACCATGTTAATCCACCTGAAGGTAAAACTAAAGGTGCCCGTACACCATTGAATGCAGCCCTGTCAGAAGATGGAAAAACATGGTATGCGGCACTCATTCTTGAGGGTTCACCGGTTAGCCAGTATTCTTATCCCTCAGTCATCCGGTCTTCTGACGGACTAGTGCATGTTGTTTATACGTGGAGGCGCGAAAGGATAAAACATGTAGTAATTGATCCATCAGAATTAAAACCTGAAAAAATAATAAACGGGCAATGGCCATAAGCAATAACCAGGAATTAAAACTATAGCCAGATAATGAGAAAAATTAAAATAGTATTAGTAATTCTCGGATTAACAGCTATATTTTCTTATAACAATGCAATAGCAATTGAAATCTGGGTATCTACTTCGGGATCTGACAGAAATCCGGGTACAAAAGAGCAACCCATGAAAACATTACTAATGGCTATGCGTAAAGCCCGTGAATTGAGGCGGTTGAATGATCCTGCAGTTAAAGAGGGTGTACATATAATTCTGGGAGGCGGGGTATACAGGCTTTATGAACCAGTATTGATACGGCCGGAGGATTCAGGCAGCGAATCTTCTCCTACAATAATCAGAGCAGCAAGCGGTGAAAAACCGGTTCTGAGCGGTGGAAAAACAGTAGGTAACTGGGAAAAAGTGATGGAAAATATTGAGAGGCTTCCGGGAGAAGCGCAAGGTAGGGTATGGGCAACAGACATCCCCTCAATCTGGAGTAATCAGCTTAATTTCAGGCAACTATGGGTTAATGGCAGGAAAGCTGACCGGGCCAGTTCATTCAATGATGGTGAATTGAACCGTATAATAAAGAGTGACAGCCTTAAAGAAGAAATGTGGATACCTGTACCTGAAATACCTCTTCAAAATTCAGTTCAACTGGAATTTATTATTTTACAATGGTGGACAATTGCCAATTTAAGAGTTAAAACTTTTGATATTATAGGAGACAAAGCCAGGTTAACTTTTCATCAGCCGGAGAGCCGGATAGAATTTGAACATCCCTGGCCCATGCCAGTTGATGATTCGGCCGATATTTATATGGCAGACGATAAATATCCTTTTTGCGGCAACTCTCCGTTTTTCTTTGCCAATACTATAGAACTGTTAAACCAGCCAGGTGAATGGTGCCGTGATCCGGTCACAGGTATGATCTACTACTGGCCCCGCGAAAATGAAGATATGTCAGAAGCGGAAGTAATTATTCCGTTTCTGGAAACCGTTATCCGGATTGAAGGTTCACTTGATAATCCGGTAAGTAACATAATTTTTCAGGGACTGGGATTTGAACATACAACATGGATGAGACCATCGGAAGCAGGTCATGTTCCTGTACAGGATGGAATGTATTTTATCGATGCCTACAAGTTGAAAGTACCCGGAACTCCCGGAAACGAAACCCTGGAAAATCAGGGATGGCTGGGAAGACAATCTGCAGGAATATCAGTGCACGGAGCCAGTCATATCAGATTTGAAAGATGTATATTCAGTCATATGTCAGCCACAGCCCTGGACTTTATAAGTGGCACTAATCATATTAATGTGGAGGGTTGTGTTTTCAGTGATATTGGAGGTAGTGGAGTAAGAATAGGATTTTACGGTGATCTGAGTACCGAAGATCATATTCCCTATGATCCTGTAGATTTCAGGGAGGTCTGCCACCACATAAGAATTGCCAATAATTTGATTACTGATTGTTCCAATGAGTACTGGGGATGCGATGGAATCAATGTGGGATTTGCTCATGATATTAATATTGAACATAATGAGGTGTCCCATTTAAATAATTCAGGGATATCAGTGGGCTGGGGATGGACAGGAACAATTAACTGCATGAAAAATAACAGGATACATGCCAATAATATACATCATTTTGCCAGACAATTGTATGATGTTGCCGGGATTTACGTACTTTCTGCCCAGCCCAATACCGAAATAAGCAACAACAGCATACACCATATCGAAAAAGCTCCTTATGCACATCTTCGTGATCATTATCAATATATATATCTTGATCAAAATTCTTCATACATCAGGGTAATTAATAACTGGACTGAACAGGCAAGATTCAATGCCAATACAAAAGGACCGGGAAACGAATGGATAAATAATGGTCCGCATGTATCTGAAGAAATAAAGAACAAAGCCGGACTGGAAACTGAGTATAAAAATTTATTAAAACTTACAGAGTAGTATCAGGAGATAAAAACTTATGAGTGTATTAAAAATGAAGTATTACAAATTGCTCATAATTTCATTTGCAGTTTTTATATTCTGTTGCGGGAATATTTACGGCATTGAGATCACAGAACTGAAATGTAATTTCAAGAATAATCCTTTGGGAATTAACCAAAGCCCTCAATTCATCTGGATCTTACATTCCGGTGAAAGAAACCAGGTCCAGTCGGCCTATCATATACTTTTATCTGATGACCCCCTGTTACTAAATAAGAATATTGGAAATATATGGGATACTAAAAAAGTCATATCGGAACAGTCAATAAATGTTTTTTATGAAGGTAATACTCTTGAATCCGCAAAAGAGTATTTCTGGAAAGTAAAGGTATGGGATAAAGACGGGAAGGAATCATCATGGAGCGGTCAATCACAATTTGTAACCGGATTGTTTGATCGAGAAGACTGGCGCGGAGCACAGTGGATTGGTTATGAAGAAATTCCCGATTCATTGATTCTTGTACCGGGAGGGCATCCATGGGGAAATGATGTTAAAAATCTTGCACTTTGCAGGGCAATAGTACCTTTATTTCGTAAAGAATTTAACACAAAGAAAGAGATTAAATCTGCATATCTTTTTATAAGCGGACTTGGGCATTATAAAGCCTATATTAACGGGCAGCAGATAGGTGATGATTTTTTATCACCTGGCTGGACTGATTATAATAAGACCTGTTTATATAATACCTACGATATTACCTGGCATCTTATGCAAGGTGAAAATGCTATTGGAGTCATAGTAGGCAATGGATTTCATAATAACAATAATGAGCGGTACAGGAAATTACTGATCACTTATGGCATGCCCAAAATAATAGCGCTTATAAATATCACCTATGAAGATGGTACGTCGGAAAACATTGTAAGCGGGACTGACTGGAAAACATCTCCTTCACAAATCACTTATAGTAGTATTTACGGTGGTGAGGATTATGATGCACGGTATTGTCAGAGATCCGGGCGGTAAGCTAGTACCTGAGACAACCTATCCTGTCAAAGTAATGGAGACATTTATTCCTGATACGATTGTGAAACTTGGTACTGAAACATTTATATACGATTTCGGACAGAATGCATCAGGTATTATTCAGGTAAAGGTTAGGGGACGGGAAGGCCAGAAAATAAAATTTGTTCCCGGTGAACTTATCCATGATGATAAAAGTATAAATCAGAGTGCAACAGGAAGTCCTTTCTATTTTGAATATACTCTCAGGGGAGAGGAATCTGAAATATGGCAGCCTATGTTTTCTTATTACGGATTCAAATATGTTCAGGTTGAAGGAGCTATCCCGGCATCTGGCAGTATGACAGGTAATAAACCTGAGATACTGGAATTAAAATTATTGCACACCTTCAATTCAACATCCAGGGCCGGGAAATTCAGTTGCTCCGGTAAGTTGTTCAATAGTATCAACAAGCTCATTTTATATGCTATCCAGAGTAACCTGCAGAGCGTGGTAACTGACTGTCCCCACCGCGAGAAACTCGGCTGGCTGGAACAGACATACCTCATGGGGGGATCTATACATTATAATTTTGATATATATAACCTGTATATGAAACTGGTCAGTGATATGATGGATTCACAGACAGATGAAGGTCTTATACCCAGTATTGCTCCGGAATTTGTTCGTTTTGAAAACGGATTCCTCGATTCACCTGAATGGGGGAGTGCCGCTATTATCCTTCCCTGGCTGATTTATAAATGGTATGGCGATAAATCAGTTCTAAACAGAGCCTGGCCAATGATGTTAAGATATATTGAGTACCTGGGCAGCAAAGCTGATGAACATATCCTGTCGCACGGACTGGGAGACTGGTATGACCTTGGGCCCGGAAAGCCGGGATATGCTCAGCTT
>LJUQ01000227.1 GCA_001304505.1 Bacteroides sp. SM23_62_1 | reverse complement strand
TCCAACATACCCTATCAGGTCTCCCTGGTTCACATGTTTACCAACATGGATTCCCTTAGCATAACCGCTCAGATGAAGATAGGCAGTTGAATAAACACTATTGTGACGGATTCTGATCATATTACCGGAACCCGACTGATAAGATGTTTCTATCACCTCACCGTCTCCAACCGAATAAACAGGGGTGCCGATTGGTGCAACATAGTCAACACCAAAATGTGACCTCCAGATTCTCAGGATGGGGTGTAACCTGCTGTATGAATACCTTGAGCTTATCCTGGAATACCTGACGGGAGCTTTCAGGAAAGCCCTTCTCAGGCTGTTACCATCCTGGTCAAAAAATGATTCAACACTATCCTGTATAAACGGGATAGCGTAAAATTCCTGATTGGCATGAGAGAAGTATGCAGCATGGATTCTTCCCAATCCAATATACTGGGTATCAACATACTGCCTATCATAAATTACTTTGAACGTATCATCGGTCTGAAGATTGAAGAAATCAATATTCCATGCGAAGATCTCAGATAATTCTATTGCCAGCATCGGATCAAGCTTATTTTCTGTCATACATTCCCACAGTGAGGAGCGTATAATACCGGCTGATTCCTTCGTTGAAAGCTGTAATTCTTTATCCTGTTTCAGTACCCTGACAGAATCGGTCAGATCAAACAGATAATATTCTAAGGGTGTATGTTCATAAACAAAATAAAGTACCCGTTCTGAACTGTCTTTTGAGCAGAAGAATTTATAAGGATTACCATAACGAATTTTACGCAGATTAACAATTCCTTCGGAAGCGAAGATGATATTATTTACGATACGGGGGTTGACCCCATAATTCTGAAGGAGAGATGAGAGGTTCTGGTTCTTTCTGATATGTCCGCTATGAATAATAAATGAATCGATTGCCAGGCCATATTCTCTTATGACAGGGATATTTTGTGAAGTATCTGAATATTTGATTAATATTTCATCCTGGTCCGGGAAAGGATCTTTCAGGATAAAAATTACGACAGCCAGGATAGCCAGGGCTAACGGGATAAAAATGCTTATGAAATACTTTTTCCTCAAATGACAGATAAGCTAATCTACAGTACTATATTAACGATTTTCCCGTGGACGATGATTACTTTTCGTGGCGTCTTGTTGTTAAGCCATTTTTGTGCTTTCTCATGACTCAGCACAGCTTCTTCTATTTCTTCATTCGTCAGGTTCAACGGCAATTCTATCCTGAATCTCAGTTTACCGTTAAAAGATACGGGATATTCAAACACTTCTTCAACGAGGTATGATTCATCATAAGCCGGCCAGGAATTGTCTGATACTGAGGGAGTATGTCCAAACAATTGCCAGAGTTCTTCCCCCAGATGGGGTGCAAAGACAGAAAGAACAAGTACAAATGTTTCGGCTGTTTTCCTGGTTATTTTTCCTTTTTTAAAACAGATGTTGGTAAAAATCATCATCTGGGCGATGGCTGTATTAAACCGCAGATTTTCAATATCGCTCTGGGCTTTTTTAATTGTCTGATGAAGGGATTTCATGATTTCCCTGTCTTCATCATCCTGGTGGCTTATGTTGTCAGAGTTGCCGAAGAATTTATAGACCCTGTTCAGGAAATTAGACACGCCTTTAATTCCATTTTCAGACCACGGTTTTGTTGCTTCAAGGGGACCCATGAACATTTCATAGAGGCGCATGGAATCAGCCCCGTAGTTTTTTGTCACTTCATCCGGATTGATCACATTTTTCAGTGATTTAGACATTTTTGCCACGATCTGCTTCAGTTCTGTTCCGGAATGTTTATGGAAGAACCTCCCATCTCTTTCTTCTACCTCATCACTCGGGATCTTTGCACCGGTTGGAGACTCATAAGCATAAGCCAGGATCATACCCTGGTTGAACAGTTTTGGGAATGGTTCGTCTGTCGATACAATTCCCAGGTCATACAGGATTTTATGCCAGAACCGGCTGTAGAGGAGGTGCAGGACGGCATGCTCAGCTCCACCGATATATAGATCAACAGGCATCCAGTATTTCTCTTTGTTGCTGTCAAATGGTTTCTCTGTATTCAGGGAATCGATATACCTGAGGTAGTACCAGCATGATCCTGCCCACTGGGGCATCGTGTTGGTTTCACGGCGGCCTTTTCTGCCATTTTCATCAACGACATTCAGCCAGTCACCGGCATTGGCAAGTGGAGATTCACCATCTTTGCCAGGCTCATAGTTTTGCAGTTCGGGTAGCCGTAAAGGTAATTCACTGTCATCTATCAGTGTGATTTCTCCATCCTCCCAGTGGATAACCGGGAAAGGTTCACCCCAGTAACGCTGCCTGCTGAAAAGCCAGTCGCGTATTTTGTAGTTGACAGCGTACTTGCCGAGCCCGTTCTTTTCAAGCCATTCAGTAACTGTACGAATCCCGTTTTCTTTATTCATACCATCAATACTCAGGCCTGTTTTTGCACTGGATGAATTGATATATATACCATCTTCGGTCCAGCAGGCTTTTGCATTCAGGACCTTTTCACGAAGGTTCATGTCAGCATCTACAGGGTCCATGATACAACGGATTGACAAACCGAATTTTTCAGCGAACTCAAAATCACGGGTATCGTGTGCAGGTACGGCCATGATGGCACCGGTGCCATATCCCATCATCACATAATCTGCGACCCAGATTGGGATCCGTTCTTTGTTTACAGGATTAATTGCATACCTGCCGGTAAAAACACCGGTTTTTTCTTTAGCCAGGTCGGTGCGGTCGAGGTCAGTTTTTATTGCAGCCTTTCTGATATATTCATCCATTTCATCAGCATGTTTATCCAGCCTGATCTTATTAAGCAGCGGGTGTTCAGGAGCCAGTACCATATAGGTTGCACCGAACAGAGTATCAGGTCGGGTAGTAAACACCCGTAATTTATCCTTTAATCCTTCGATCATGAAATCAACCTCTGCCCCTTCGGAACGTCCGATCCAGTTCTTCTGCTGATCTTTGATACCTTCAGGCCAGTCGAGATTATCAATTTCACGCAATAAACGTTCAGCATATAAAGGTATCCTCAGTAACCATTGCTTCAGGTTTTTCTTGATCACCGGGTTCCCGCATTTTTCATGCGAACCATCAGTCAGGACTTCCTCATTGGCGCAGACGATCCTGCAATTTTCGCAGTACCATACATGAGCGTTGGCATAATAGGCAAGTCGGTGTTTATCAGTATATTCTCTTACAGCATCCTTCCCGGATGCACGGATATGATCCGGTATTGGGAGCTCGCTGATTGGCCTGCCCTTTTGTTGTTTTTCATCGAACCATGCATTATAAATGCGGCTAAAGATCCACTGTGTCCATTTATAATAATCAGGATCGGTAGTATTGATTTCCCTGTCCCAATCATAGGCAAGCCCCAGGGATTTTATCTGTTGCCTGAAGGTATCACAGTTTTTATTTGTTATAATTGCCGGGTGTGTACCGGTCTGGATAGCATACTGTTCAGCTGGAAGGCCGAAAGCATCCCAGCCCATGGGATGAAGAACATTAAATCCTCTCATTCTTTTGTATCGTGCAACGATATCTGTGGCGGTATAACCTTCGGGATGTCCGACATGAAGCCCGCTGCCCGAAGGGTAAGGATACATATCAAGCACATAATATTTGGGTTTATCCGGATCTTCCTTTACACTGAAAGTCTTATTCTCTTCCCAGTATTTCTGCCATTTCTTTTCTATTTCTGTGAAATTGTATTCCATCGTAACAGTAATTTCCCGGACAAATATTTTTATACTTCTTTGATCAGAGACCGAAGATATTGATATTTAAATATTTGTAGAGCCGTGCCGCAGCGCCGCTCTACAAATAATTCTATAAATTAATTGCCTGGTTATTTCAAAAAACAAACAGGTTATTCCTCATATTTAAAGAAATACAAATGTAACAAACTTAAAAAGAAGAGCATACTTTGCTGAAATTAATTTTGTTAAATTTGCTTTTCGGATTTTTTAAACGGTCCCGTAGTTTAACAGGATAGAACGTGAGATTCCGGTTCTCATGGTAGGGGTTCGAGTCCTCTCGGGATCACTTGCAAAAGCGGCCACAGGCCGCTTTTGCAGTTTAAGGTTCCAGGTTCAAGGTTTTCAGTTAAGGGTTGGGTGTGAGGTGTGGATGGAAGATGGTTACCGGTTTTCAGTTTTCGGTTCTCAGTAAGGTGTGGGTGGGATGTGAGAGTATGAATGGGATTTGGTTCTCGGTTCCTGGTTGGGTGCGGGTTTTGGGAGAGGGTAAAGATAGGAAACGGTTCACGAAAGTTTTAGGTTACCATTCATGTTTGGTAATTGGCAAGAACGATTAATTTGAGTTATTGTTCTTCTTAGTTTTTTGTTTTGGATTAAAATAATAGTACAAACCAACTTTGAAGACTAAATTGTTAAAGTGTTGATTGGAATTATACTCTTCCAGTTTCTTTACAAACATTATTTTGTGATCATAACTGATAAACGGATTTAGTACGATATGTGCAGATAAAAATTTAGGGAATCCAATACCGGTTCCAAACTGAGTCATATGAATATTAGAATAACCGTGAGATCCACTATTGGATTCATGTTTAAAGTACCACTTCCCATATCCGCCGAATATTTCGATATAAATTGACTTAAACAAGGGTGTTTTAAAATAACAGTTCGATATCCAATCATTTTTATTAGTATAAGACTCATCATTTTTTTCATTCAATAAGAGTAAGTTTAATCTAAAACCTATGAATGTCTTGTCTGTTGTTAGAAAAGCTATATCAAAATCAGTATTTATATCAGTATTTCTAGTATCATATTTGATATTATTAATAAAATGAATATTCATATTCCCACCGATAATTATTCCCCCTTCCTCAAATGATTGTGCCTTTGCAGAAATTATAACAGAATGGATTAAGTATCCGATTAATACTATATTTTGGAAAGTCTTTCTCACATCAAATATTTATTATAAACGAATAGAAATCCCAGATAAATATTGATGGAATTTCTAGGTAAGTATATATTGTCATAATCAGGAATATAAGTGGTGCTTTTTAATACCTTATATGATATTGTTGGTTCAAATAAAACTCTATCGGATAAATGAAATGAATACCCAATAAATAATTCATATTTAAATCCAAATATAGTGGCGGCCGGAGTAAAGAAAGTATTTGATTTTGGATTAGGTTCCCAGATTTTTCTTCTGTCAAATTCAAAACCGATCAGAGCCTGAAAAAACAAATTAACAGGTGTATAATATTTCAATATCATTCCCGGACCTATTGCAACAGAACTCATACCAACTGTATCAGTAAAACTTATACCAGGGTTTAACGAGATATTTAATCCAGAGAATAAGTTTTTATTTCTTTCTGAATAATAAAAATGTTCTGATTTGAGATTTGATATTCCGAGCGGATTAAAAGACCTTAAAACTTCACAATTTATTGTTGATTCTAAATTCAACATATTACCCCATTGTAAATGTTTTGCCTGAGTTATCTTTCCTGAAAAACTGCCACCAATCAGATATTCCCTGATAATCTGAGCATGGGAATACGGTATGATAATAAATAATACTGCAAAGAATAAGGATCTCATTCCTGATAAATCAAGTGGTATATATAAAATTAATATTATTTAAGTCATTGCATATATTTTATGAATTTAAATTTTGATTATGAATCAGTCCCGGAATTGTATAAGACAGTTGAGAAGAACTATTAACTTTTGCCCTCGGACTGCAACCGGCACTCTGTATTCTGAATGCCCTGGCTGAAACAAGCGAGCAACCAGTAACCTTCAACACGCAACCTGCAACCCGGAATATTCATTCATACCTCAGCACATCTGCAGGATTTGCACGGGATGCTTTAAGGGTATGATAAAAAGTTGTAAGTATAATGATTATAAAAATAATTGCTGTTGAGGCAAGAAATTCCCAGATATGCAGCTGACGCTTATAGTTTGCGCGTAAAAGAGGATAGGACAGATAAATGGCAGGCCAGGCTATAAGGATTGACAAGGCTAATAAATAAATATAATCCCTGGTTAGCATCAGGAATATGTTGCGGGATTTTCCACCATTAATTTTCCTGATACAGATTTCCCTGGTTCTTCTTCTGGTTATGAATGAAGTGAATCCAAGTAATCCTATAACAGCAAGGATGATTGCCAGTATGCTGAAAATAAAGAATGTTTTGTTAAATGTTTCATAAGCTTTAATGGATACTTCCTGTTGAAATTCATTGTCATAAAAGAGGAATTCAAAAGGATCATTGGGGAAATAAATTTCAAATTCTTCTGTCAGGATACCTTTTGCCTGGTTCAGTCTGCCCGGAAGAATGCGAAATGTAAATGTCCTGGTGCCATAAAGGGAATCTGCCTGAAGTACCATGATACATGGTGGTATTTCATCATGAATGGCAAAGGGATGGAAATCTTTCACAACACCGACAACCTCCCATGTGTCATTATTTATCAATTTACCTGACGGTTCATCCCATCCGAACCTATTCAAAGCAGTTTCATTTATCAGGCAGGCCCTACCTATATCTGATGGGAATGCGCGGGAAAAGTCTCTTCCCTGAAGGATCGTCATCTTAAAGTTATTTATAAAGTCAAAGCTCACATAGTTAACCAGGGCGTAGATTTTTTCATCCGGCAATGATCCTTCCCAGTTTATCTGTTCCCTGGTGAAGCTGATCACAGGAATATCAAGTGATACCGTAGCACTGATGATTTCAGGGTGGATAAGGATCCTGTCCCGGAGCTCTTCAAAATCCCCGTCATTCCTGGTTGAATTAAACCTGGCAAATAACAGGTCTTCCTTATTAAATCCGGGATCTTTATTAAGCAGGTACCTGATCTGCAGGGTAACAATCATTGTGAGAAGGATTAAAAAAATGGATACGGAAAACTGGAAGACCACCAATATTTTTCGGAGCCCGATTTTCGTAATCTTTCCTCTGTAAAGATTTCCTTTTAACAGATCAATGGTATTTTTCGAGGCCATAAATACGCCGGGGTATATGCCTGATACCAGCCCTATCAGTAACGAAATGGATATGATTTTCAGGATAAAAATCCCGTTGCCGGAATAAAAAAGTACCAGTTCTTTATTCAGGATTTCCCTGAAGAAAGGCAACAGGGATACTGTCAACAGGAACGCCAGAATTACTGAAACCAGGGCTGTCACTACTGATTCACTCAAAAAATAATAAACCAGCATTGATTTATGGCTTCCGTATACTTTCCGTACTGCGATCTCCCTTGCTCTGACGGATGCATTTGCTGTTGTAAGGTTTATGTAATTGAAGGAAGATAGTATCAGTATACATACTGCTATTAAACCATACATAAAAAAGGCAAGCATAAAATAAGTATCATCGGTAGGTTGCAGATAGAGCAGAGATATTGGATTCAGATAGATTGTCACATCTTCATTATCAGGATATTCCTTAAGGATTTCCGCTGTTTTGGCATTCAGGGCCTTATCGTCAGCTCCATTTTTTAAAAGTACATAAATGGAAAGTGTGTTCCAGCTGTTTTCTGGATCCTGCCAGCCTTTAACCTGTTCAACAG
>LJUQ01000226.1 GCA_001304505.1 Bacteroides sp. SM23_62_1 | reverse complement strand
ATCAGCAGCAACGACAGCCTGGTAATAGTTGGCAAATGAAACTTCACCGGGAGGAAGGAAGTCCAGCGCCCTGAAAAGCATTTGTTTAAACCTGTCGGCACTCCTCATAAGTGCTTTTCCTGAAGCAGAAAATAAACGATTTGCCTTTGTATTATATTCTTTACTTTCGGCCAATTCATGCTTATAATTTTCGTGTATTTTGATCATCACTTCGTATAATGCCCCGCTGATTACTTCACTGAGTTCATGAGGATCCTTATATATTTTTGATTTCGGATCCTGGTCCAGCACTTTTGTATTTAACAGATCACGCAGACCATCTTTATGTCCTCTATTGATCCCAAATTCTTCGGCGATGTATGTAAAATGGGATGGTTTATGTATAGAACCGTCATTCTGTTTCAGGATTAATACCCTGAGATTATGACTGGAAAAAGCTACCAGTAATGCGGTGAGATCCGCGATCGATTCATGTATTGCTATGGATTCCGGAGAACAGTTATTCATCAGATCAGGTGCTATGCCATCAATAATAGCATGACCTGTCTCATGTGCAACAATATCCCTGGACAGGCAGGAATAAATGATCTTGTTAGAATTTTCTAATGAGGGGAAATGGAAAAATTGCAGACTATGTGAATCCCGCTCATAAAAAGCATTTGCCATGACTCCGGCGTCTGGAATGATAAATAGCTGTTTACCGTCAAAAGCCCATTTGAGAGGACGACCTAATACATTATACCTTTCTTCTTCAGTTTTTTCAAACAGATCAATAGTTCTCAGCACGGTGGCAAAAACACTAACCTGCATAAATTCGGGGCTGTATAAAGCCTTTTCTCCTATTTTGTACAAATCTTTGCCGGTAGAATTCTCATAATGTCCGCGTATTCTATTCATCTTCTCACCACTATTATAACAGGCACCCTGCCTTAAGTTACCTGTAACCGGATCAAAATCTAAAACAGCCACATTTTCCGTAACCGGCCCATCAAGAAAAAATGAGCGTACAGGATCATATCCCTCAAAAGATTTTGGCAGTTGTTCCTGTTTTGTGGTTGAGGGATCCTGGATAATCATTGGGATTCTTATTTTTTTCATTTGATAAGATTTTAATCAGATAGTAAAAAACGGAGGTTCTTATAACCTTTAACCGGAAATAATTCAATTTTATAAATAATTTATTAATAAGTATATAACTGCAAATTCCGGTGTAATTGATTACCATTTTCCGATTTAAATTGAGCACTCTGATTTAAGTTAAATCAATAAATCAAATTGATTTAATAATGTGATGCTTATGTTCCGGTTTCACATGATCATCCATTTCCGGAATCATATGCTCAGTTTGATCCGGAATGAGGTGCTCAACTTAACCGGAATTTCCACACTACTTTAATTAGGTAACATGCTGCCAGGTTTTTAAATATTTTATCCACCTAGCCAAAATGTAATTATTGACAATTTTGAGAATGAGAAAATCTGAGAAGCTGAAAGGTGAGAATTATGGAATTTTCCGTTTAATCTCCCAACTCGAAAAAAGTAGCCTATCGGAATAATATGTTTTATAACATGTTTTTACATATTAGTCTAATAATCAGTGAAATAAATTTCACTAAAATAATTAAATGATATTTAATATTCATTATAATTTATAATTCTGTGGGCATAAAATCACAAAATACAAAGTGTACTATTATGCAAATTCCGGGGATAGTGAGCACCCAATTCCGGCTTATGGTGAGCAGTCTTTTTGTAATTAAATAATATAATCGCTCTGCATTGATATAGTGATGTTTCTTTCCCGGGTTCAGGTACTCAGCCATTTCCGGAATCATATGCTCAGTTTACTCCGGAAATATGTGCTTTGTTACACCGGAATTTGCACTCAAAACATCCAATCTGCTTTTTCATTGTTTTCAACTCAAAAATGCATATATTCGAACAATAATGCAGCTTTCAGAAGCTTCTATTGACAAAAATCTTCATTTCCGGAGAAGGAAAAGTGGAGAAGGAAATGACCCTCAAAACACCCCATTTTGGCCATTTTTGATTTCGTAAGTGTTTGATAATCAAGGGATAGATTTGCCCGGACTCGTTCATAATCATGAGGTCTTGGTTCAATTTTAACTCTTGCTGCTGATAATCAAATAGTTAGTCTTTTTTGGAGACAGAAGAAATCCTTCTCCATCGAAAATTAGAGAAGGATTTTTATTTATTAATAATCTGTTATTAAGCAGTATAATATCTTCGACCACATGATTTTTTAGTATTGAGGTCAGAGAATCATTGAATAATTATTGTTACATGGCACTACTCAAATAACTACCTAAAAGATATCCAAAAGGATTATTGAAAAGTTAAAGTAGAATCCATTACTGAGTAGAAAAGAATTGTCTGAATTGCTTGGTGATATTACAGAAGACGGTGTAAAATATCATCTTGATAAATTAAAACAGGAAGGTAATATTGAGCGTATTAGAGGTACAAGGGGGTATTGGAAAGTCAATTAAGGATTTATTTCTTGGAAACTTGGGCATATTTAGGACCAAATATTACTTATCCAATGGTATTGACTAACTTCATTCAAAGAATTGCAATGAATCATTCTAAGAAACTACTCTATAACTATTTTACTGCGGAAGATTTTTGGCCCTCTTAATTCAATCAGATATAATCCTGCTGGTAAACCATCTTGGTTTAATTCAATCATTTCGTCTGTTATATTGTCAATTGTTTTAACAACCTTTCCTGTAAGATCCATGATGGATAATACATAAGGATATTTTTCTTGATTGTTGAATAGAATAGTTGTAGTTTCATTAAATGGATTTGGAGTGATTTTAAATCCACTTTCACTGAAATAGCCTATTCCTTCAGGAGTTTCCTGGAGACGGTTATCCTCCATATTTGACATGGAATGGCTATAGGGTCCGGAATCAGCTTTCTTATCTTCTGATCCTGTTGGTAAACAAGGATCTATAAGGATCCCTGCAACCCTATAAAAATATTTTCTTGCAAGAGCATTGGGATCATTATCAGTGAAAACATTTACCTCTGTAGGAATATTTTCTTCAAATGGAGACAGTGCAATGGAATCACTCCCCCTGTATATGTTGTAACTATCGAAATTGATGATTTCTCCTTCAATCTCATATTTGCTCCACATCAGGTTCACTCCATCGATAGAACTTACATATTGCAAAAACAATGGTTTGTGATAGGGACTCTGGGTTGATTCATTTCCGCATGTATCAACGATACGTAAAGTATATAAATAGGGACGTTTCTCAGGATCAGCCACGGTATCAATAAATATACTCAGATTATCATACCCTACAGTTCCGATCAGCACATCTTCCCTGTAAATATTAAAGTAATCCACACCTTTATCCGGAGTTTTTTCCCAGACAATAAGATTCCTGCCGGTCAATAAATCAACTGTGACAATGCAAATTTTTTCACCATCATAGGGAACAGCACTTTGAATGAAAAAGCTTGCTGAATCTATACATCCGTGGCTATCGGTTACTCTCACACTATATTCGCCTGCTTCAAGACCTGTAATCGTTTGAGAATTTAAACTATTTGACCAGATATAATCATAGGGAGGAGTTCCTCCGGATGGATTTGTACTGATAAATCCATCACTACTATTAAAACAGATCGTATCCGAATAAGTTGGATTGATTTCCAGTGGATCAGGTTCGGATAAAATGATGCTGTCAATGGTGTAACATCCATGATCATCTGTCACATTCACATGATAAATATGATTTGCCGATAATCCTGTTGCTGTTGAATCGGTATTATTCCCTGGATTATTCCACTGGTAATAATAAGGTGGTGTTCCTCCTGATGGAGTTACGGTTGCCGTGCCATCAGTAAAACCATTACAGGATATGTTGGCGCTATCAGTCATGGCAGTTACAAGAAGTGAAGGTTGAGACAGGATTACACTATCTTTCATTGGGGGGCAGGAATGAGCATCTGTAACAGTTGTATGATAATACACACCTGCCGATAAACCATTAGCAACCGCATCTGTTGATTGCTCCGGATTATCCCAGGAATAAATATAGGGCATCGTCCCTCCAAATACCGCTACCCGGGCAGTTCCATCGGATCCATCATAACAGGAAATATTTGTACTGTCGGTGATATATATTGCCAGCGGATCGGGCTGGGAAAGCATTACACTATCTGTAACTGAACAACCATGGGCATCCTGGATACTAACATGGTAACACTCATTGGCTGACAAACCTGTAACAACTGAATCAGTTGTTGCTTCCTGATCATCCCATAAATAAACGTAAGGAGGGGTTCCTCCATTCACTGTAACGGTTGATGAACCATCAGAATAACCATGACATGAAATATTTGAACTATCGGTGACTGAAGACAGGAGCAATGCAGGTTGCGAAAGGATAACACTGTCTTGAACTGTACACCCGTTGGCATCAGTAATAGTGACATGATAATACTGGTTAGCTAGTAAATTCATTATTGTTGAATCAGTCGTGCCTTCCGGATCATCCCAATCAAAATTGTAAGAGGAAGTACCACCGGATGGAGTGACGACAGCCGTTCCGTCGGAATACCCAAAACATGATATATTTACACTATCAGTTATTTGAGCAGTTAATAACGATGGCTGGAATAACATAATACTATCTTTTACCGTCCATCCCAGGCTGTCGGTTACTGTAACATGATAATAAATATTTGCCTCCAATCCTGTTATAGTTGAATCGGTTGTGTTTCCCGGATCATCCCACTGGTATTGATAAGGAGGAGTTCCAAACGAAGGGGTAACCGTAGCTGCACCATCGGCATAACCGAAGCAGGAGATATTGGTGCTGTCGGTAAATAATATTTCCGGAGGAAAGGTTCCATTCAATGGAATCGTAATCAATGAATCATATGAATCATCACTTTTCACAAATAAAGTGTCCGGATAGATATCTTTACCCGGGGGATCGAATGTAATGATCAGATGGATACTATCCCCCGGTGATAAATCAGAAGAAGTTTTATTCAGGCTGAATGCCGTATTTTTTGTATAAATGGATGATACATGGATTGTTTTTCCTGCATTTGTGTTAATGATTATAAGTTTCTCACGAACATCATCACCATAAAAATTCAAAGTTGATACTGAATTCAGATTCTCATCAGAAATTGTTAAATAGCCAAATTGACAAGAATCCCTGAGACAACGTACCGAAATACCGTTCTCCATATTGTGGTTGCCATAGACTACATATGAACCAGAGTAATACAGTCCCAGGCCCTGAGCATTGCCACTACTGAACTCCGTTGAAGACCAAAAGTAGGTGTTGTTACCCATACCGTAGAAATTGCCATCGAAGAGGCGGTTACCTCCAGGCAATGCGATAAAACCGCTTTCATTGGTTGCCCCGGTGTTAGGACTTGTCCAGTGCGTTGTACCGGCCTCTTTTAATTTCCCCCCTGCAACAGACTCTCCCCCCAGGAAATCAGTTAGTTCAGTCCATTCGCTATCAGTTGGCAGATGCCAGCCTGCAGGGCAAATACCTTGGATTATCCCGGGATTCCCATTATCGGAAGGATTGTAGTCCATCATTTCATCCCATTGGTACAAGCCTCCGTAAATAGCACACTTGGATTCCTGGTCATCATAGCAATATTTTTCTATCGTTCCATTATCAGCAGCTTCCAGGATACCATCAATACGGATTCCTATATTCAAATTCTCCTGCATCCACCATTGCTGGCCGATTTTTAGGATTTTGTAAACCTGCCCGTCACGAACATCTATAATTGAATCAGGCTTCAAGTAACCGCTTAAAGGAATTGAAGTTATCGGATGATACGGATCATCACTTATGATATGTAGTGTATCTGAATAATGAACCCCCTTAACTGGAGGATTAAAAACAACATTTAGATGGATACTGTCGCCTGGGGATAAGACAGCTGAAGATTTATTCAGATTAAATACTGGAGTATTTGTTTGAATTGTATCTATATTAATTACTTCTCCTGCATTTGAGTTTATAATTATGATAGTATCAATTGTTAATCCATCAGTAAGATCAATTTTTTTAACGGGTTTAAAATTTATATCTGAAATAGACAAATAGTCAAATTGAATTGAATCCATGAGGCAACGTACCGAAAACCCGAATGTTTTGCCGTACAATTCCACTTTGAATACATAGGAAGCATCATATTTCAGGTCACGATCCCATACATTTCCAAATTCTGGAATCACCGTTGAAGACCAAAAATAGGAATATCTACCTACATTACTGAATGTGCCATCTAAGGTTCGCATACCGCCAGGCAAAGCAGTAAAACCGCTTTCATTTGTTGCTCCGGTATTTGGGCTGTGCCAGTGGACAGTCCCGGTCTCTTTTAACTTTCCCCCTGCTAAAAAAACTCCTCCCAGGAAATCCGTCAGTTCAGTCCATTCGCTATCAGTTGGAAGATGCCACCCAATAGGACAAATGCCCTGGGTTATCCCGGGATTTCCATTATCTGAGAGTTTGTAATCCATCATCTCATCCCATTGATATAAGCCACCATAAATATTACACAGGCTGTCGCTATTTTGGTTACAATATTTTTCTATGATACCATTATCGGTCGCATCCAGTGTACTGTCAATCATAATACCAATAATCAGATTTTCCTGCATCCACCATTGCTGTCCAATTTTAACAACTTTATACATCTGTCCATCGCGGATATCAATAATTGAGTCAACTTCTTGTGCTGTAATCGTTAAGACATGTGTCAGCAATAATAAAAAGATGTATAATTTTCTCATTTTATTATGCAATTATTTCAAGGAATATTATCAAATGGATATTGAGAAGGTAGTATGTTAAGCTGAGCATCTTTGAGAGAATTATGAAAATCTAAGTAAATATATAATATAATAGTATCAATATCAAATAATTATTAGACATATACTATTCTAGCTCAAAGTTCAGCTGTTTCTCCACTACATCACTCCCTTACCTTCTCCTGATTGTTTCTAATTTTTACATCTGATTTCTGTTTATTTTTTTGATGATTCAAAACGGAGAAGGAAATTACTCCCCAAAGCCCAAATTCTATATTCCTTGTTTTTTACCCTAAAAATTTTTAAATTCGAACAATAATAAAGCTTTCAGAAGCTTTTGCTGGCAAAAATCTTCATTTCCGGAGAAGGGAAAGCGGAGAAGGAAATGATCCTCAAAACACCCAATTTTGGCCATTTTTATTTCATAAGTGTTTGATAATCAAGGACTATTTTTGGCCGAACTCGTTCATAATCATGAGGTCGCGGGTTCAATTCCCGCTCTCGCTACACCGGAAAAGCCTGGCACGAAGTGCCGGGCTTATTTATTTTCCGGCCCCAAAAAGCTTGCTTTTTATAGGCCGGAAAATAAATAAGACCAGTTGCGAACATAGTGAGCAACAGGCTTTTCCGGAGTAAAGCCACCCTCCGAGGAATCGCGAGTCCGCCGGAAGGCGGACGAGCAATTCCTGCGTAGCGTATAAAGCTTGCTTTCATAAGGCAGATGAAATGGAAAAACCTGATTGGGAGCGAAGCGAGCAAAAGGCTTTCCTGGTGTAA
>LJUQ01000225.1 GCA_001304505.1 Bacteroides sp. SM23_62_1 | reverse complement strand
GGGAGGGTCTTCAGGGTACGATGCACTTTATTCCGGAAGGCGTTCTCCGAATGGGACTTATAGCCTTATTAATGATTACGAATATATGTGGACATCAACCGAGTACGCAAAGGATATGAACTATGCGTGGCGCAGATGCCTGAGTAAATATGCCGATAACGTAGGTAGATGGAATACATTTCCTAAAACATATGCGCTATCTGTACGATGTGTGAAGAATGAGTAGTTAATTAGTAAAACGTAACCATGAAGCCAATGTCTTTTAAACAACTATCTCTTCTATTTTGTCTTCTGATTTCATTAAGTTGCGAAAGGGACGAACAAACACCGGAATGTATTGCTAATCCCATAAACTTTATCAGCCTGACAGCTGAAAATGATACCATCGAAGCGGGAATGAGTACACGGATTATTGCACTGGCTGAGGGATATAAATTAACTTATGAATGGTCTGCAACAAGAGGATATATAACTCCCATAGAGGATAAAACCAATGAAGTAAATTATGCAGCCTCACCGTGTGCCATCGGTGATATTTTTGTTACATGTAAAATAACTGATGATTGTAATAACAGTATATCAAAGGATGTTAAGATTATTGTCCTGTAATATTTTGTTTCTCATCCTGCTTTTATCATTTACCAGTGAACCGGCTCGGGCCCAATGTTTCTCTGCAGCAAATCCCGTTGGAGGATCGTCAAACTTACTCGTGTTGGATAAAAATACTCTCAGGGCCATCAGTTATTACCGCCATGCTTTCAGTAATCGTTATTTTGAAGGCTCATCCCGATCTGAATTTGATCTTGTAAAAAAGGCGGATTATAATTATATAGGAATAATCCTGGCCTTTGGATTAAGTCAAAAGTTAACCATCGAGACAGAATGGGGATATTACCTGAATAAAACCTATGATTTTGGACAGGATCAATTGACAGGAAGTGGATTTAATAACATTGTGTTATCCGGAAAATTTCGTATTCTAACAGACTATGCGAACCGGTTTTATATTTCAGGGAGCCTCGGGGCAAAAATACCATTGAGCTTAAATCCAGAAGCGGAAAACGGGATCATCCTCGATGTTGATCTGCAACCATCAACGAATGCATTAGGAGGCATAGCCCAACTATTTCTGGTAAAAGAAAATTCACTTGCTGGTATGCGTTATTTCCTCATCAGCCGTTATGAATACAATGCATCCAACAGGAATGATTATCGCCTGGGACATGCTTTTATCACATCGTTATTTATCTCCAAACACATTCCGGATCACTGGATTCCAGGCGATTGGACAGCAATAGTACAAGTCAGAAATGAAACACGAACAAAAAATATAAGACAGGGAATTGCAGAAGAATCTACAGGTGGTACTGTTTTTTTTCTCTCCCCACAGGTTAATTATTCTATCCTTGAAAAATGGGATCTTTCTCTGGTATTTGATATACCTGTATATCAATATTTTAACGGAACACAACTTGCATACAATTATGCATTCACAGTAAATCTGTCCCATGATTTTCAATTGTTCTAGATCTTGAAACATAGTGTGAACATAATTAAATTATTATTTGTTGATTATAATACTGTTATTCCGTATTTTTATCTTTTGTTGAATTAATTTAAATCCATAAATTATGTCCAGATCTTTTGTTTCCCGTAGAAAGTTTCTTAAAACATCAGCCATTACGGCTGCCGGTATTTCCATTGCTCCATATATAAGTTGTTCCCGTCAATCCTTTCCGGAACTGATGAAAAGGATTTTTGGGAAACTGAATGTTGAGGTTACCAGTTTTGGCCTGGGGGGGCAGGCATCCATTCAATGGACACCACCTGATGTTGATCCGGCGCAAATCATCCTGAAGGCTTTTAAACTTGGTGTGAATTACTTTGACACTTCAAATCTTTATGGACCAAGTCAATCAAATTTTGGCCGGGCTTTTCGTATCCTGGAGCTGATACCCGGCCAGTCGGGGTATGATGAAGTACTGCGCAGTTCCATTTTCCTCACATCAAAAACCCACCTCCGCTGGGGTAAAGGAGGCGAAAGGAGGGAAGGAGTTGGTGACAGGACCAATGGACAGTATCCGAACCAAGCAAAATATGATGTTGAGAGAAGCCTGTCACAAATCTTCGGTGACGGGACGGGAGACTACCCGGAAGGATCGTACCTGGATATGGTATTAATCCACAATCTGAGTACTTTACAGGAAGTGGATGTACTGTATGAGGGTATTGAAAATACGAGCCCAGATATGAAACATATTGGTGCACTCGCTGTTCTGAGGGACCTGAGAGATGGCAGTAACCTGACAGGCCAGAATCCTGAGGAGAAAAAACTGATCAGGCATATCGGCTTTTCAGGCCATTATTCCTCACCTGTTATGATGGAAATGATAAAACGTGATCAGTATGGTATACTGGATGCTATGCTGGTAGCACTCAATGCAAATGACAGGCTTAACCGGAATATGCAGCATAATGTGATTCCGGTAGCAGCAGCCAAAAATATGGGTGTGATAGCCATGAAAGTATTTGCTGACGGGGCAATGTATACAAAAGAGCCCGGATGGACGAATACATCTGATCAGGTTGTAAGGACTGTCGGTTCATCAGAATTCCCCAGCAAACCACTTATTGAATTTACCCTTACAACACCGGGTATACACACTGCTATCATAGGAATTGGTCATATTGATGAAGATGAAAATCTCTGCCAGTTAAAGCAAAATGTCCTCGCTGCTCAGATAGAGCCGGATGGATTAAGTGAGAATGAAAGGATTGAAGTTGAAAAAATGGCCGGACGGATCAGGGATGGAAAAACAAATTATTTCCAGATACCGGAAAGCGGGTTATCTGCTCCTGAGAAAATAAAACTATCAACTGAGATCAGGGATGGGCAACGGTATGTAAACCTGGCATGGCATTCTGCATATGCCGGTAAGGAACCGTTAAAATCGTATGAAATATGGAGAGATAATGCAAAAATCTCTGAAATGGAGCATAAACCGCAAACAATGCCGGATCCTTTTACATTTACTGATCAACCGGGCGATAAAGCATCTCATAAATATAAGGTTGTGAGCGTCGATGCTTCAGGAGAGAAAGCTGAATCGGAAGAACTGGCAGTAAAATCAATTTAAGCCACTCATGTCATTTCTGGCTTTATAAGGATTAAAGATTGTTTTGTTTTATTTTGATAATATCTATAGATAAGGGGTTTTAATTATTTCAGAAAATAAATATTATCCTGAGGTAGAAATGTTTCTTCCCTTACCAGTGAATATCCACTGTCCTTATAAATCTGAAGAATTTTATTCCGGGTATACCATTCTCCGGCAGCAGATGGGGCTTTATCGAGATTACCTTCTACAATAACGATCAATCCGTCCGGTTTGAGTGATTTGCGGATGTTCTGAAGAAGCGGAACCGGTTCTTCAAGGCAATGAACAACATTAACCATAATTACCATATCAAGTATACCAACCGGTAGTTTAGGATCTGTAACAGATCCCAGGATGGTCTTCACATTCATCAGGCCATTATCCACACACCTTCTTTCAAGAAATTTAAGTGAATTTTGGTTAATATCATTTGCGTAAATCATCCCGGCAGGTCCAATCCGGGCAGCAATCTGAACAGTATACCGCCCACGACCGGCTCCCACTTCACCAATTATCATACCTGGCTTGATTCCGATCGTCTGAAGGATGCGTTCAGGCGGCTGGCGTTCATTAAGGCGAATTTCATTGGGAAGTGTTAGTGAATCCTGCTCCTGTCCGCAAAGGGATATGAAAAAAGACAGGAAAATACAACATGCGAGTAGATTTTTGTGAATGTATTGGATCATGACCATTATGTTTTAAATCATCAACCAGGAACCATCAATCCCGAATTTCTGCAATCCGCCATAGGCGGATGCTAAGAAATTCGAGGATCCTCGAAAAACAAGCAAATCAGAGACTTGGAGTTTTTCGGGACCAGCAACCAGGAACCAGGAACCAGGAACCAGGAACAAAACCCTACCAGGTCCGGTTTTTCATAAACTCATCCAGTTCTTCCCTGGTCATAGGTAACAGGTCAGGATTGCCATCGAGCCATTTCAGAAAATCCTGTTTGATTTCATCAGACCATCTTCCATCGATCTGACCGGGGGTATATGTGCCTTCTTTCAGGCGTTGATGGCCGAACATATCCCTCAGCATGATAAACTCGGCTGTTATGGCAACTTTTTCAGCAAGGTGAGCAGGGATAAATATTACGCCCTCGCGTTTAGCCAGCACCACATCTCCGGGTAATACAACTGCTTCACCAATTCTGACAGGTACGTTGATGCCTGTTAACATAACATTCCTCAGAAAACTGGGATCAAAGCCACGTACGAAGGCATTAAAACCTTCGATGTTTTCCAGACCTTCCAGGTCTCTGGCCCCTCCATCAAAGACAACGCCCCTGTGTGAATTTGTGTAAATTGCATTACCCAGATTATCACCTATGAGGGTGCCATCGATGATTTTACCAAAACAGTCCGCAACATATACATCACCCTCCTGAAGCATGTCGATGGGCCATGAATTTGATGCCCCGATCATCCCTTCCGCATGCCCCTTATCCAGCATTCTTCTCTGAAGCCCCGGACTTTCGGGTATATATACTGCTGTGAGGGCACGGCCTGTAAAAGGTTTGTCCTCGTGGATCATCTCCCAGTTACCTTCAAACTGGTTGAAATAGCCCTCTCCACGGAGTACTCCCCATGCCTCCTCAATAGATATGTTCTTTATTCTTTCAAGGAGCTCATCAGAGACCTTCGGCCTGCCGTCGGGATAACGATCACCAGACCATTCGGCAGTGTAAAAGACCACCTCTTCTCGTGTCGCTATTTGAGAAAAAAGCGGATTTAAAAAAATAAATCCAGAAAACAAAATTAAAAGGGATATGGACTTTTTCATATAATGTTGATTTATAGTAAATTACGACTTTTCGAAAATGATCACACCATCTGTTTGTTGTTGGATAGTACCCACGAATAAATTCGTGGATTGCAATGCAACGACATGATGGTTTATATTTTCCTTGATACTTTTTTTGCTCCTTTACTTCTTCGCCCCATCACCCTTTCGCTCCTTCACCCTTTCCCTCCTTCACCCTTTCGCTCCTTCACTCTTACACTCCTTCGCCCCTTCTCCCTTACCACGCCACCATGTTGCCAGGGAGGATCCTGTAATATTCATCATGGGCCCAAAGACGGCAGGTGCTAATCCGACAGTTGTGACCTTGCCCATCTCAAGAGCAATACCACTTGCCAATCCGCCATTCTGCATACCCACCTCCAGCGCAATGGTCCTGCAGGATTGTTCGTCCATCCTGATTAATCTGCAGAACCAGTAGCCGAGGAAATAACCGGTAAGGTTGTGGATCAGACAGGCCAGGATTAAAACCAGACCAATGGTCATCAGGCTGTCACGACCGGCAGCAGTGATAATCGTAATGATAATCCCTATTCCTAGCATGGATAACAATGACATGGCTTTGTCGAGCCAATCCTTCCGCCCTCTTGCGAGGTATTTGAATAGCACGGCCCCGATGATTGGTAAGATTGAAAACCAGGCAATATCCTTTAAAAGAGAAATCAATAATTGTTCAGAACTGATATCCTGTGTATAATAACCAATAAGGTTTTTTAAACCAATAATGGCAATATAAGAAAATGCCTGAATGATTATACTTCGTGATCCTGATGTTCCATAACCGACAGCGTGAAAAATTAATCCGGCAACAATTGGCAGGATGACAATATTTATAATATCCAGCATCATTCCCCAGAAATCAACGGGTACGAATTGCCCTGCAAGAAGTTTCATCAATGCTGGTGTCACGAGTGGAGCCATCAGCGTAGCCACAGCAGTAAGAGTGACTGAAAGTGCCAGATTGGCCCTGGCAATGAAAGACATCACATTGGAAGCCAGTCCACTGGGAGAGGAACCAACGAGAATGATTCCTGCAGCTACTTCAGCAGGGAATCCGAATGTTTTAGCAATAGTGAATCCGATAACCGGCATAATGGTGAACTGGCAGGTAATGCCTACCAGCACTCCCCTGGGCATCCGGATCACATCTGCAAAATTTTTGATACTCAGCTGTGATCCCATACCAAACATGATAATTTGCAACAGTGGGACAATCAGTTTCTTCAGGTCAAAATCCCCGATTTGCCTGAAAAGATGAGGATATGTCATGGATACGGTTACAGCTGCAAATATCCAGATGGTATATGCAAATTTCCTTAACTTGTCGGAAACCTGAAATCCAATAGCCAGGAAGATAAAAAAGAATGTCAGGAGAGGACCGGTGAAGGATGGTTTATGCAAGAAAAGAAATATAAGAAATGCACCCAGGGAAATAAATGATAACCCAATTGAAATGCGGAGTAATGTATTTCGAGTATTCATTAAATTACGCATCTTATTTTATATAGCCTTTGTTAATCTAGCTTTTTATCAAAAAAATGATTATATAATTCCTGCCTGCCTGCAGGCATCATACATAATGATTTCGCATGATACCCCGATCTGGCACTTAGTGATAAACTATTCCCTCTACCTTGTCTGTTCTTAACTCCATGCTCCATGCTCTATGCTCCACACTTCATGCTCCATGCTCCATACTCCATACTCCATGCTCCCTAAAAATCATGCTTTGCTACCAGCACACAGGTATAATATTCATATTCTGAATCCGGATTCCTGGCAATACCAATCCCGACATCCGTGCAATTGCTCCAGAAGGGCTCTATACCAAGCAAATGATTCCTGTGCCCTGGAGGATCGGTTCCTTCATCCAGGATCAGACTCATGATGGCTTCTTTTCCGGTAGCCAATCCTGCCTGAATGGATTCAAAATTATTACTTGATTTTTTACTGTACCAGTCAGCTGGCAATTCATATCCGGCCTTCACAATCCAGTAATTCATCCCATACCCCTCCGGATCAACATGATCGAAATAATCCCTCCTGGCCATATCCATGGCTTTCTTTTCGGCAGCTTCAGCCAGTTCATCACTCCATTTCAGTTTTGGCGTGGGTTGAACATAACTCAAATTAACACCTATCTCCTGGCTGAAAGATGCGGGATTCTGACGAACATCATTAAGGTACCGGAATGCTTTCTGAGCCTCTTCCCTCAGTAATTCCTGCGCATTAAGTGATGCGACTAGTACAATCAATGCCAGGGATGTAAGGATACATTTTATTGATTTATACATATCTCATAATTTTTACTGGATAATAATAACCTGAATGTGAAAATAGAAATTTATTCCCAATTTTTTTACCATGAACGTATATCAATCTTTTTTAGATTTTCATTTATTTTTCATAATATTGTGTTACTATTTTAAAAATCGTAACACGCTTTATCTGTGAGAACTATATTATCAATAAGTCTGTTTTTTTCATCTTGTTGCATTGTAGTCGGACAATCTTTACTAATGGATACCATACGATTGGAGGAAGTGGTTGTATCAAGCAGTAAGATAGAAGTTTCGCGTAGAAATGTTCCGTTAACTGTTTCTGTTATCAAGCGTGAAGAATTGGAGGAAACAACCGAGTCTGCTTTATTACCGGTTCTG